>NZ_LWDV01000010.1:411307-711307 GCF_001693735.1 Orenia metallireducens | reverse complement strand
TTTATGAGTTAAATGAATTTCCTATTTTAAAATAGAAGTACATTTATTCATGTAGTATATCCATGATATGTTCAATGAAAGAGTATTATGGTCAATTAATAGAAGAGGATACTTTTATGAAGCGAAATAATATTAGTATGGATAGTATTAATATGAGTCCTAAGGATGTAGAGAAGTATTTGCAAATCTCAATTAACAACTATAATGTAGAGATAAAAGAGAATATTAAAGACTCTGAAGTTTTAGATATTATAATGAGACAACTGAAAGTAGGCATACCTGTACCTATTTTTTATTCAACAATTGATATTACTAAAAAGTACTTTTTAGTAAAACCTCTTATCTATTTTAGGTAAGGGTTTTATAATTCCTAACTTTCGTTAGGGGTATTTTATATGTTTATAGTGTATGATATAAGTATGGTTGGTATTTTTACTTTAATAACTTTATAAAGGAGTGAAGAAGATGAGGATTGAACATATTGCAATTTGGACAAATCAGCTTGAAAGATTGAAGGATTTCTATGTTAAATATTTTAATGCTAAAGCGGGCGATAAATATACTAATAGTACTAAGAAGTTTGAATCATATTTTCTGTCTTTTGATAAAGGGTGTCGCTTAGAAATTATGCATAAGCCATCAATACCTGAAAATTTAAATGATATACAAGAGCAGTATATGGGATTAATTCACTTTGCCATTTCAGTTGGTAGTAAGAACAAAGTTTTATCTATAACAGAAAGATTAAGAGAAGATGGTTATGAAATTATAGGAGAACCTAGAACAACTGGAGATGGATATTTTGAAAGTGTCATTTTAGATCCAGATGGAAATAGAGTTGAAATAACTGTTTGATAAATATAAGTTTTATTATGTTAAAAAACATAAATTTATAGATAGGGCAAACCTAATTTTAGATGGTTCAGGAGGTGGTTAAATTTATAATAAATAACAAACGCAAAAATTTAGGAGGAGTACTAACTTATATAGTACTCTTCTTTATTGTTTGGACTATATATGAGGTAGAAATTGCTACATTTATTAAAGATAATTATTCTACAAATATTTATATTATTTCAAGATTACTAATAAAAGTATTAGTTTGGATTTTTCCAGTTTTTTTATATCTTAAATTTTATGATAAGGTTAATCCATTATCCTATTTAAAATTAAAAGATAACACTAAACGAGGATTAGTAGGCGCAATTATGTTAAGTCTATTGTTTGCTATTTATAATTTTTCAAGAGTCTATTTTATGGGGAATTCAAAGTTAGATTTAAATCTTAATATGAATACTTTGATTAATGGAATAGTATTTGTAGGTTTTACAGAGGAAATAGTTTTTAGAGGGTTTTTGTTGAAGAAAATCTGGAATAATAGTTCTTTTAGAAAAGCAATGCTGATATCTTCATTATTATTTCTCTTTATTCATTATCCTGCTTGGTTTATTAAAGGTAAATTAATTTTTCCTAATTTAATTTTTAGTTCCATTTATGTATTTGGATTTGCTATTTTAGAAGCTTATATATTTAAGAAGACTAATTCATTATGGGCATGTATAGTAAGTCACTCTGTTCATAATTTTATTTTAAGTATATTATAGTGATATTTAAAACAAATTTTTTTGTAACAGGGAAAATTAAATATTTAGGTTCAACAACGAACTTTGTGATTAATGCCTATTTTATATAAGTTGAACTAATAATTTTTATAAAAGATATAAATCAAAATCTTTTTTGACGCAGACTAAAATCTGACTAAGATCTGATTTAAAACCTTTTATTATTTCATTTCTTATTTTTTAGTCCGCTTTTGTCTGCGTAAATCTGCGTCTAATAATTCTTTTGATTTTAAATTATTTTCACAAAAGTCGTGGAAGAACCAATATTTAAGTTCTTGGGGGCATATTTAGATTGAATTAAGAAAAGGAGATGATTAATATGTATTTAGTAAGTGCCTGTTTAGCAGGAATTAATTGTAGGTATGATGGAGGAAATAGTAAGAATGAATTTGTAACTAAGTTAGTAGAGGAGGGTAAAGCACTTCCTGTCTGTCCTGAAATATTAGGGGGATTAGAGACTCCTAGGGTTTGTTGTGAAATTATCGTTGATGAAAGCAGGGATGAAAAAATCATAAGTAAAGATGGTGAAAATTTTACAAATGAATTTATTAAAGGTGCAAGAAAAACTTTAGAGATTGCTAAAATTATTGGAGCAGAAATAGCAATATTACAGTCCAGGAGTCCATCTTGTGGGTATGGATTTGTATATGATGGCGAATTTAGTGGACAACTTCGTAAAGGAAATGGTTTTACTGCTGATCTATTAGTTAGAAATAATATAGCTATATATACTGACAATGATATAGAAAAATTAAATTCTATTATTAATTTTTAAGAGAGTTGATTATAAATTAGTAAGATGTTCTTTAAAAGTATTAAAAAAGGGGACTAAAATGGATATAAACATTAGTGGATTTGTTTCAAGTTATTTAAGATTTGATAATATTAATACAGTCAGAGATAGAATAGAATCAGCAGAAATATCTGTAGAAGATCCTCATTATAGTGAGGTAGAACTACCTTTTGATTTTAATAAGATTGAGATTTCAAAAGAGAGCTTAGAAAAAATTAAAGAATCAACTACAAGAAAAAAAGAGTTAATTAAAGAGCATTTAAGTTCAGTTAATCCATTAAAATTAGACTTTAAACAGGCAATGTCTCTTCATGGTAAGGATATTACTGAGATTTTTAAAAATGAAGGTAATAGTTTAGACTCCTTATTTGTAAAGGCAGATTGGGATAAAATGTTTGACAGTAGTTTTATTCAAAGATTAGCTATAAAGAATGAGGTGTGGAGTGATAGAATCAAAAAAAACTATGATGGTGCTGAAAAAGAAGCAGCACTTGAACGAAAAGATAGTATATTAGAAGAAACAGCAGCAGAATTATTCTCTCAATATGCAGATAATTTTAAACATTATTTTGGAGATGATTTTAATAAAGAAGAATTTGTTAATAATCTATATAGGATAATGAATGAAAATATTAGTTATATCAGAGAAGTTAAGAGAGAACATCAAACAGAATGGGATAAGATGGTTAATAGCAGAGTGACCTATGAGATAAATCCTGAGACTTGTACTGATGAAAATGGGGAAGTATTATGTATGAAGTTAAACACAGCTGTCACTAGATATAAAATGCAGAGCGAAGATGAGGCTAATATGGACTTCTTCCAAAATAAATTAAATAGCCAGCTAAAAGATGTTGAAGAAAATTTAAAAGAGAAATCTGAGGAAAATTCAAAGAATAAGATTGAAGAAATGAGTTATTCTGAATTAGAATATACTTCTAAGACTATTGCTTCAGCATACGAAAATCTATATTCTTTTACAAATAGTTTTGATGGAATTACTAAATCTGTAGAATGGGGGCAGGCAAAAGCTAAGATGCTTTTTGCTACAAAGCATGCTTTACCTAAGGATTTTAGTGATAAACTAATGTTAGGACTTGATAGATTAATTAACAAGCAAGCTAGTGTATTAGATGGATTGATGCAAATAAGTAGAGAGAAAATCATAGAAAGTGTAGGAACTGAGAAAGGTATGAGCGATTATACTCCTTTTTTTGATAATAAAAGTAGGCAAAGTATGATTAATTTATTTGCAGAAATTGGTGGAAAATCAGCAGATACAATTAGTAATGAATATAAGAAAGCATTAGCAGTTTTAAGAGAAAAACAAGAGACAACATATGCAACTAATTCAAAATCTGACTATCTATCTTTATTAAAGGAAGATTGGAATGAATTTATAAGTATGATGCCTAAAGAACTTCAGGATTATAGAGTAAAGGATATAGATGTTATAGTTTAAGCGGTGAGAAATAATATGGAAAATATAAAGATTTTAGTTGCAGATGATGAAGAAGAAATCCAGAAGCTTTTAAAAAATATTTAGAAATAGAAGGCTATAGGGTAGATATTGCTTCTAACGGTGAAGAAGCTCTTGAAATGCTCAATTCTAAAGATAAGTATAACTTAATTATTTTAGATATAATGATGCCTAAGGTAGATGGAATTGAAGTTTGTAGAAAGCTTAGAGAGGCAACGAATATACCTATAATCATGTTAAGTGCCAAAGATGCTGAAATTGATAAAGTATTGGGATTAAGAATTGGGGCAGATGATTATATTACTAAACCCTTTAATATTAATGAGCTAATAGCAAGAGTAAAGGATCATTTACGTAGATTCTTTGTGTTAGGAAGTGATAATCCTAAAGAGGATAGCAACAGATTGGTATATGATAATTAGGATGGATTCTATTATTGATGATAGTTGCTATACTTCTAGCTTAGATATTAGGCTTAGTAGGTAATTTTGCAGGCTTGACTTCATCTCTTTTGATAAAATATCTTAAAATTTATTTATTAGGTGGAGTATTACTTTTTGCTTTAACTCCTACTATTATTCTAATTACTCTAATATTTAAAGACTTTATGCCTGCAATTGGTTTTAGTATTTTTACGTCTTTGGTTGCAATTCTTATTACAAATTCTAAATATGCTGCTATTTTTCCTTAGACTATACCGACGGTAATTAGTGTTTCAGGGCTTGGGATTGTAGATATAGCTGAATATTCAATAACTCATTCATGGATAACTTTAGTTATTACCTTTAGTTTATCTTTAATAGCTAGTATAGTATATTTTAATAAGGCTGATCTTTGATTAGAATAGTTATTTAAATAATGATAGCAGATAAGACCCTTAGAATTTTCTAAGGGCTTTGTAATTCCTAACTTTAGTTAGGGGCTTTTTTAAAATATATAATGTATTATATATTTAAGGTTAAAGTAAAATTATTTTTAAGAAAGGGGGGGAATAAATGAGATCAAAATTTATAATCTTTATTTGTTTATTTTCCTTAATATTTATTCTAAATGGACTGGCAAGTGCTTCAAATATAAAGGTTGATATTGAGGAAGAATTAACTCTGGATTTCAAAGGATCACGGATAAGAGTAGAGACCTGGAATGGAAACTATGTAAAAATAGATACGACATATCTGGTAAGAGAGCCATATGAGATTATTACAGATAATAATGTAATATCTTTTGATAAAGAAGAACATCTTCAAAATTATCCCAATGATCTTGATGATAATAAGTTAGCTTTTACTTTGAACGAAGTATATTTTGAGATTAAGATTCCTAAAGGTATGATTGTCAATATTTATGCAGATAGTGCTAATATTAAGGAAGGATCTTTATTAAAGTCTATTTTTGCTAAGAATGCTAGGGTAAGAGGGTGTGAATTTTTAAATGGTTTTATTGGCGAAGGAGAAAAGATAGTTATAAGAGATTCTCACTTCTTAGGTGAGAAAGAGTTAGACTATGATAAGGTTGAAACTGATCGTTACAATCATATCTGGAAGTTAATTATTAACTTTCTATTTAATAAAGATTAAAATCAACTAAGATTTTAATCGATGATTATTAGTAAGATTTATGCCTAAAAATATAAAAAGGAGAGAATGTATTATGAAATTTAATTTTGCTGTAGTAGTATCATTAATTGCTTTACTATTGTTAACTGGTTGTAGTGGTGATGATGAGGTTATTAAAAATAATGAACCAACATTAATAAATTTTCATGATGATTTTAGTAGTATAAATATTGGTTGGGTTACTGGAACAGATGATGTTTCAAGTAAAACTTATAATGACCATGGTACTTATGAAATTAAATTATTCAAAGGTGGCTTAATAGTTCCAAGTATTGCTCCAATTGCTAAGTTGGGATCAGAATATACTCTTGAGGCAAATATAGAGCAGCCTCTAAGGGAGGGGCATTCTGGAGTAATTTTTAATGGCGTTGAGGATGAAGATTCCGTTGATTATTATGTTTTCCGGATTACTCCTTATTTAGGAAAATATAGTATTAGTAGATACAATGAAATTACAGGAGATGGTTGGACTCATTTAACAACTGAAGAAACAAGCCATCTTAATGAATGGGGTCAGAATAGAATCAAAATAAAGCAAAATAATGATGAGGCCATCTTTTATATTAATGAAAATATTGTAGGAAAGTTAACGGGGATAGATACTCATGAGGAAGGCGTTAATGTAGGAGTCTTTGTCTCTAGTGCAGGTGCTGCTACTGAAGATAACTCAGATACTTTAATGAATTCTGTTATTAGTTACTTTGATGATTTTAAAGTTTCAGGTTATGCTGCTGAATAAAAAGTATATTTAAAAAGGAGAAATTAATTATGTTAAAGAGAATTAATAAGAAAGTTTCGAGGACAGCACCAATGATATGATTATTGCAGGCACTATCCTTTCAAGAAGATGATGATTTATATAAAAGTGATGATTATATTGCTCCAATCTTTCTTCCATTTTTCTTTAAGATGATTTTAAAAGTTAGTTTTCTCAGAAAGCAATTTAAAAAGATATTTTTTAATTCAGGTATGTATCAATATATTATTGGTAGAACAGAAGTGATTGATGAATTTTTTGATAAATTTGCCAAAGATATCGAGCAGATTTTAATTTTTGGTGCTGGTTTTGATTCTAGAGCAATTAGGTTTAAGGATTATTTAAAAGTAGATTTATTATATCAAAATAGACGTAGTAATTGTGGTGCTAAAAGAAAAAAGAAAATATAATTCTTGTAAAGTATATTAACTAAAAACTTCATTTAGGGTGGTCTCTAGAGCAAATAAATGGACGTTTAAAGATTTATTATCCCATAAAAAGATATTAAATGTAATTTTTTTAATCTTGACTAAGAAAAAACTATTATGTTATAATCAAAGCAAAAGTAGTCATAATACTGGCGGATAATTATGGAGTTAACCATAGGGGATTATGACTTATATAATAAATTAGCCGACCGCCTGGGCAGATAGTATAAAAAGCTATTTGTTCAGGCGGTTTTTTTTGTAGAGCCGTTATATGGATGCTTTGGGTTAAGAAACAGAGATTATCAGCGGCTCACGGAGAGTTTTTTTAACTATAAAAACTCGTAGGGGGAGTAGTAAGAGTTAAGTAGTGAATAGCAAGAAGAAAAGACAAAATTGAATAGGTTAAAAACTGTTTTATATCAGAGAAGTTAGTATTCATAAAAATTAAAAACGAAGGATAAATCTAGAAGGATAAAGAAATATTAAAAATGATAATAACTTAAAGGGAGGAAGATAAAAGTGAGTTATAAGTCAGATATTGAGATTGCCCAAGAGGCGAAGATGTTACATATTAAAGAGATAGCTGCCAAGTTAGGATTGACTGAAGATGATATTGAATTATATGGTGATTATAAAGCAAAGATCAAATTAGAGACTTATCGGAGGTTGATGGAAAAAGAAAAGACAGCTAAGTTAATCTTAACTACAGCTATTAATCCTACTCCAGCAGGAGAAGGAAAATCAACTACTACTGTTGGTTTAGGTCAAGCTTTAAATAAGATAGGGAAGAATACTGCAATAGCATTACGTGAACCTTCTTTAGGACCATGTATGGGAATTAAAGGAGGAGCAGCTGGTGGAGGTTATTCACAAGTTGTACCGATGGAGGATATTAACTTACATTTTACAGGTGATATTCATGCTATTGGTATAGCTCATAATTTATTATCAGCAGCTATTGATAATCATATTAAGCAAGGAAATGAGTTGAATTTAGATCAAACTAAGATTAATTTTAAACGTGTAGTAGATATGAATGACCGTGCTTTAAGAGAGATAGTAGTAGGTCTTGGTGGAACGGCAAATGGTCAGCCTCGTCAAGATGGATATATGATTACCGTTGCTTCTGAAGTAATGGCGATTTTATGTCTAGCAGAGGGGATATTGGACTTAAAAGAAAGACTAGGTAAGATGGTTGTAGCTTATAACTATGAAGGAGAAGCAATTACAGCTAAAGATCTAAAGGTTGCTGGTGCAATGGCAGCATTATTAAAAGATGCAATCAAGCCTAATTTAGTACAGACTTTAGAGAATACTCCTGCCTTTATCCATGGTGGTCCTTTTGCTAATATTGCTCATGGTTGTAATAGTGTTATGGCTACTAAATTAGCCCTTAAAACTGCTGATTATGTAGTTACAGAGGCTGGATTTGGGGCAGATTTAGGAGCGGAGAAGTTCTTTAATATCAAATGTCGTTTTGCTGGGTTAGCCCCTGATGCAGTTGTAGTAGTAGCTACTGCTCGCGCTCTAAAGCTTCATGGTGGTGTAAGCAAAGATGAACTAAATGAGGAGAATTTAAATGCATTGGCAGCTGGTTTAGAGAATTTAGAGAAGCATATTGAGAATGTTCAGAAGTTTGGAGTGCCTTTAGTTGTTGCTATTAATGAATTTCCAACAGATACAGAGGCGGAATTGAATTTAATTAAAGAGCGTTGTGAAGAGTTAGGAGTAGAAGTAGCCTTATCTCAAGTTTGGGCTAAAGGTGGAGAAGGTGGAATCGAGTTGGCTGAGAAGGTATTGGAGCTAATTGAAAAGCCAAGTGATTTCAAAGTATTATATGATGTTGAAGATTCTATTGAAGATAAGATAATTAAGATTGCTACTGAAATATATGGAGCAGCTAAGGTTAACTTTACAGCTCAAGCTAAGAAGGATATTAAGCAGCTAGTTAAGGATGGTTTTGATAAGATGCCAATCTGTATGGCTAAGACTCCTGTTTCATTATCAGATAATCCTGCTTTGAAAGGAAGACCGATGGGGTTTGAAGTAACAGTAAGAGAGATTAATGTATCTGCAGGTGCAGGATTTTTGGTAGCATTAACTGGAAATGTGATGACGATGCCAGGATTACCTAAGCGACCTGCTGCTGAGAATATAGATATTGATGAGAATGGTAAGATTACAGGGTTATTTTAATTTACTTAGGGTTGCAATTAAAAGTTTTACTTAGTATAATAGTAGTAGATTTTTCTATTTTTATATACAATTTAATATTTTCGCTTGGATCCTCAAGGACCGAGACGGTATGAATCTGAAATATTAGGATAACTATGTCTAATGATATAGTTATGCTTGGTTATGATTATAAAAGCCTTCTTGTCCTTAAAGGATGAGAGGGCTTTTTCTATTTGATTTACCAGAGCTTAATTATCAGTAGAAGTGAGGTGATAGAAGTGAGAGAAAAGATAACTGTCAAGACTTTACAAGAAAGGAAGGAGCTAGGTCAGAAGATTACTATGCTAACAGCCTATGATTATCCTACTGCTCAACTGATAGATCGAGCTGGAATTGATGTGATTTTAGTTGGGGACTCTTTAGGGATGGTTGTTTTGGGTTATGAAGATACTTTGGCAGTAACTTTAGATGATATTATCTACCATAGTAAGGCAGTAGCTAGAGGAGTAAAAGAGTCCCTAGTAGTTAGTGATATGCCTTTTATGTCTTATAAGATAGATGATATTTCTAAGACAGTACAGAATGCAGGAAGGATTATCAAAGAGACTGGAGTAGGAGCTGTTAAATTAGAGGGTGGCAGTGAAATATCAGAGGAAGTAAAGGCTGTTGTTCAAGCTGGAATTCCAGTGATGGGACACTTAGGTCTTACCCCACAATCTGTCAATCAATTTGGAGGATTTAAAGTTCAAGCAAGAGAGGTTGAGGCTAGAAAGAAATTGCTTGAAGATGTATTGGTTTTGGAGAAGGCAGGGGTTTTTGCAGTTGTATTGGAATGTATTCCAGCTGATTTAGCTAAAGAAGTGACTGAAAGAATATCTATTCCAACTATAGGTATAGGTGCTGGAAATGCTTGTGATGGTCAGGTTCTCGTAACCCAAGATATGTTAGGGCTCTTCTCTAATTTTAGGCCTAAATTTGTCAGAAGATATGCTGAGTTAGATACTGATATAAGTTTAGCAATATCGAAGTATAAGAATGATGTTAAACAGGGGGAATTTCCTAAAGTAGAAGAGAGTTTTTAAGGAGGAAGTAGAGTGGAGATATATCATAGGATTTCTGATATTAGAGATTATGTGAAAGCTAGAAGAAGAGAAGGAAAGAAAATAGGGTTTGTACCTACTATGGGTTACTTACATCAGGGGCATTTAACTTTGATGGAAAGGGCTAAAGAGGAGAATGATATAGTAATAGCCAGTATCTTTATCAACCCAACTCAATTTGGTCCAGATGAGGATTATGAGGATTACCCTCGAAATTTAGAGCATGACGCTAAGTTAGCTAAAGGGGTAGGTATTGATATTATTTTTGCTCCAAAGGTTGAAGAGATTTATCTAAAAAATGCCTGTACTAGAGTTGAGGTAGACGACTTGACTACAAAACTTTGTGGGGCTTCTAGACCAGGGCATTTTAGAGGTGTTTGTACTATAGTAACTAAGTTATTTAACATTGTAAACCCTGATAGAGCTTATTTTGGTCAAAAGGATGCTCAGCAGGTCTTGGTTATTAAGAAGATGGTAGAAGATTTAAACTTTGATGTAAAGATAGTAGTTGTACCTATTGTAAGAGAAGAAGATGGATTGGCTATGAGCTCTCGTAATAAGTATTTAAGTACTAAAGAAAGAGAGGCTGCTTTAATTTTATTTAAATCTTTGACTTTGGCTAAGAATATGATAGAAGCTGGCAAAAGAGACGCTAACTTAATTAAATCTCAAATTATAAAGAATATAGAAAATGAACCTTTGGCTAGGATAGATTATGTACATATTGCTAATGAAAAGAATCTCAAAGAAGTCGATTTAGTTACAGGGAAAATATTGATTGCATTAGCTGTCTATATTGGTGAAACTAGACTTATAGATAATATTCTTCTGGAGGTATAGGTATGATAAGGATGATGTATAAATCCAAAATTCATCGGGCGAAGGTGACTGATGCTAATTTGAATTATATTGGTAGTATCACTATAGATCAAGAGTTAATGGAGGCTGCTGATATACTCCCTAATGAGAGGGTGCAGGTTGTAAATAATAATAATGGTGAACGATTAGAAACTTATGTTATTCCCGGTGAAAAGGGCTCAGGGGTTATCTGTTTAAATGGAGCAGCAGCTAGAAAGGCTCAAACAGGTGATACTGTAATTATAATCTCCTATGCTCTGATGAATGAAAGTGAATCTAAAGAATTAAGTCCTAAAGTTGTGTTAGTCAATGAAGATAATCAGATTTGTGATTGTGATATTTAAATATGAAAGAAAGATATTGCAATATTTTTTAGAATTGAGAAGGTGGAGTTGAGAATTGATAATTAAAAGATTTTAAAGATTTTAAATTGAAGAAAATTAATGTTTGAACGAAGCAAACATTTTCAAGAAGTAATAGTTACGGTATGATCTTTGAATTAGAAGTACCATATTTCTCAATTTCAATAGGTGTTGATTGCTGAGAGAGTTTAATTTTCTTCTAGACCTTTTGGTTACTTTTATGGTAATGCTAAAAGTAACTCGGGAAAAAAGCTGATAAGCTTTCCCGAAAAATGTTTTAATAATTTTGTTTGTTTTTTAAAAGTGAAAAGTGTCTCTTTATACCCATTATACGATAAATATCAATTTATAATAAATGAAATTATCATATATTAATTATCAAAAAATAAGGAGGAGTATTAATGAAATTTACAGTAAGACAATTAACGATAACTGGAATACTAGGAGCGATATCATTATTACTAGGCTCAACACCACTAGGATTTATCCCAGTTCCTACTCCAGCAGGTTCAGCAACTATAATGCATATCCCAGTGATTATTGGGGCGATTATAGAGGGACCTTTAGTTGGAGGTGCTGTTGGTTTGATATTTGGCTTGTTCAGTTTTTTGCGTGGTGGTGCTGCCTTATTTTCAGATCCAATAATAGCTATTCTCCCAAGGGTCTTGATTGGTATATTTGCTGCATATGCATATATGGCTATTAAAAATAATTTAATGGCAACAGGTATAGCGGCTATAGTAGGTACTATAACCAATACCGTTGGTGTGTTATCCTTGGGAGTAATTAGAGGTTACTTACCTAACTGGGAAACGGCTGTTACTATTGCTGTTAGTCATGGAATTCCAGAAGTTATAATTGCTGTACTAATTACTGTGGCTATTGCTAAGGGATTGCAAAGATCCCGTTTAGCAGCTTAGTTTTATTGAATAATAATTTAATAGTTAATATTAAGAGAAGGAAGATGATTCCTTCTCTTTTTTCTTTTAAAGTGTAAAATTATTAATCAAAATAATTGTTTTATGGTATTCTAATAAAAAGGAGGTAGGAGAATGAGTAAGTTTTATACCAGTAAAGATAACAATTATGGTAAAGAGATTGATTATGAAGAAGTTACTAATCTATTTAATAATTTAATTTCTGATAAAGGATATGGAGTCTTATTAGATTGTGTTGTTCCCCAAATCCGTAATGCTGATTATCCTCATGGGATTTCTAAACCTATACCTTTTTTACGAGCAGTAAATTTAGAGGATAAATTGATGTTGGTGATGGTAGAGTATAAACTTTATGTTCCAGGTGCTGAAAATGATCAGGAGTTAGCCTTGGAGATAAATAAAGATGATTTTCGGGTCTTTAAAAAAGAAGAAGAGATTAATTTTTTATATAATGAAGATAAGGTGATTGAGATCAAGTTACATAATTCCTTTGATTTTTCTTATGATCTAGATGATGAAGAGGTTCTTCCTACATTATTATTTATCGATTGGGTTAGCAGTCCATTTATCTAGCAGGAAATAAAGAGTAAATAACAAGAGTTTATGAGTGGTGATTAGCTAATCATCACTCATGATTTTGTAGTTTACCTTTTGCAAATTATTCTATCTGTGTTATAATTAATTAAATAAGACTTCGGTTAGAATATTATAGTTATTACTGGTTTGGAGGAGAGAAAATGTTAGAAAAAGATTATAATCAAATAATTGAGCAATTGGTAGAATGGATTAGAGATAAGGTAACAGAGGCAGGGTGTAATGGAGCGGTAATTGGTTTAAGTGGAGGAATTGACTCAGCAGTAACGGCTACTTTATGTAAGAAGGCTTTTCCAGATAATACTTTAGGGGTGATTATGCCTTGTTATAGTGATCCACAAGATGCTTTGGACGCTCAGGCAGTAGCTGAAGAATTTGATATTTCTTATAAAGTAGTTGATTTAAGTTCTACTTTTGACCAACTATTAGAATCAATTGAAGGTAAGGCTGATGTAGAGAAGAGTATGGCTGTTGCTAATATCAAACCTAGGCTGAGAATGACTACTCTTTATTATCATGCTAGTATCAATAATAGTTTAGTTGTAGGTACTGATAACAGAAGTGAGTTGAAGGTTGGCTACTTCACTAAATTTGGTGATGGTGGTATTGATATTGCACCTTTGGGTAATTTGGTTAAATTAGAGGTTCGAGAGGTTGCTAAACTTTTAGGAGTTCCAGAGAGAATTATTACTAAAGCCCCATCGGCTGGATTATGGGGTGGACAGACTGATGAGTCTGAGATGGGTATTACCTATGAAGAACTAGATAAGTATATCTTAACAGGAGAAGCAGAGCCTAGGGTTAAAGAAGTTGTTGATGATTTAGCTGCTAAGAATGCCCATAAGTTAAAAAGTATACCTATTCCTTCATTTTAAATCAATATTATATAGTAATTTTCTAGGAGTGAACGAGATGTTCACTCCTATTTTCTTTTCATATTATGATAAATATGTTATAATATTTTCATATTATAAAAATGGAGGTTGGGAGATGGGAAAGACATTAGTTCAATCCGTTGATAGGGCATTGAGAATTTTAGAATTATTGGTCGAACAGAACCAATCAATGAATTTAAGTGAAATTAGTGAAGAGGTGGACCTAAATATTAGTACTGTACATAGGTTATTAAATACATTAATATATAGAGGCTTTGTTGAAAAAGAGGAGACTGGCAGATATAAGTTAGGTGTTCGTATCTTTGAGATAGTTAGTATTTTAGAGGACTCTTTAGATTTAAAAGCTATAGTTCGCCCTTATTTAAGGGAGATTGTAGATGCATGTAATGAAACTGCCAATCTAGTTATTTTAGACCAAGGAGAGGTTGTTTATATTGATCAAGTTGAATCAACTAACTTGGTCAGAATGTTTGCTAATATTGGGAGTAAAGGACCTGCTCATTCTTTAGGTGCAGGAAAGGTATTGTTGGCCTATTTAGATAAAAAGGAGTTAGATAAAGTATTAAAACGGATGGAATTGACTAAATTCACTTCAGAAACTATTACCGATATTGAAGAATTGAAGGATAACCTCAAACAGATTAAATCACAAGGATATGCTATTGATTTTGAGGAGATGGAAGAAGGGGTTAGATGTGTAGCAGCTCCTATTAAAAATGGTGATGGGGAGGTGATTGCTGCTATTAGTGTTTCTGGTCCTAATATTAGAATTACTGATAAATTTTTATATAATAAACTAATTCCCTTAGTAACAAGTAAGGCTATAGAGATTTCCAAAAATATTGGAGGCATAAGAATTAAAGGCTGATTGTATAATACTTTGTATATGGAGGAAAATTAAATGGTAAGAAAGGAAATATTAATTTTTGAACATGAAAAGGGATTACATGCTAGAGTGGCAGCTTTAATAGTCCGTGAATCTATTCAACTTCAGAATAAATACAAAGATAAATTATTTATAGGTAGGAATGAGAATGACCTTCTTCCAGCAACGAGCTTGATTTCAGTTATTTCTAGTAATATAAAATATGGGGATAAGATGGTGATAGTCAGCAAAGGTGATAATGCTGATAAGTCGCTACATGAATTTGCAAAATTTTTAAAGGGTAAATTTGATCTAGAAGATAAACAGACAAGGGATGAAATCGATCAGGTTCTTCAAGAGACTACCTTAACAATGGATAAGGTCTTTAATAATATTGCTAATGGTGTAATCGTGGTTGATCAGGAAGGTGTAATCACCAGTTTCAATCCTGCTGCTGAAAAAATTACAGGCTTATCTGCCAATAGAGTAATTGGTGAGGATATAAATTCTGTTATTGCCAACTCTAAACTTAAGGAGATAATTAAATCTGGTCAAGCTGAGTTAGGCAAGAGGCAAGAAATTAATGATGCGACTATTGTTACCAATAGGAATCCAATATTCTCTAATGGTCGAATTATAGGAGCGATTGCTGTCTTTCAAGATATCTCTACTCTAGAAAGATTATCAGGAGAGTTAAAAGAGGTAAGAGCACTAAAAGAGCGGTTACACTTAATTTTAGAATCGGTACAGGATGGAATCTGTGTTGTTGATAAAAAGGGTGGTATCGAATATCTAAATCCAACTTATGCCAAGATGTTAAATATAGATATAGAGACTGTAGTTGGACGTAAGCTAGAAGAGATCAATCAGGATAAGACCTATCAGCAGGTGTTGGAGACTGGTGAAAGTATAACAGGTGTTGTAACAGAAAAGGATAATGATTTAGTTATTATTTTCAATGTTTATCCAATACAAGTAGATGGAGAGATAGAAGGAGCTGTCTTAGTAGCTAAGAAGAAGATAGAGATAGAGAAGTTAGCTGATCGTTTAAAGGAATTATCGGCTAAAGCTGAGTATTTAGAACAAGAGTTAAAGAGAGAAAAGGAGTTAGACTCTTCTTTTGAAAGAATTATTGGAAGAAGTGGGGTTTTAAAGGACTCTTTAGTCAGAGCATCTAAAGCTGCTGAAACAACATCTACGGTTTTAATTAGAGGAGAGAGTGGTACTGGAAAAGAGTTGGTTGCTGAAGCAATTCACTATGCTAGTAACAGAAAGAATAAACCTTTTATTAGAGTAAATTGTGCAGCTATTCCTTCTAATTTGATAGAGAGTGAACTTTTTGGACATGAAAAGGGAGCCTTTACTGGGGCTATTAATAGAAAGATTGGTAAATTTGAACTTGCAGATGGAGGTACTATCTTTTTAGATGAAATTGGTGAATTGTCTGTTGAGTTACAGGTTAAATTATTAAGAGTGTTACAGGAGAGAGAATTTGAAAGGGTTGGAGGAATAGAACGGATTTCTGTTAATATAAGAGTGATTACAGCTACCAATAGGAATCTAGAAGAGATGATTGAAGAAAATAATTTTAGAGAAGATTTATATTATCGTTTAAATGTTATACCTATTATCTTACCACCATTAAGAGAGAGAAAAGATGACATTCCTTTACTTGTTAATCATTTTTTGGATAAACTATCTGAAAGGCTAAATAAGAAGGTTGATACTATTTCCCAAGATGCTTTAGAGATATTAACTAACTATTCCTGGCCTGGTAATGTTAGGGAGTTACAAAATATTGTTGAAAGGGGAATTAATTTTACTGATAGTCAAGAGATTAGTATTGATGATTTACCTGATTATATAAGGAATAATTATCAGAATCAGAGATCTTTAATCAATCTTACTGCTGATGGAGAGATAGCTAGTATAGAAGAGTATGAACGAGAAATTATTAAGAGAGCTTTAGAAAAATATAAAAGTTTTAATGCTACTGGTAAGGTTTTAGGGGTTACCCATAAAACGGTAGCTGCTAAAGCTAGAAAGTACGGTTTGGTCAAAGAGTAGTTGGTAAAAAAGAATAACAGCTTGGTAATAAGTATCAAAGAATATCTTTTATTAAATTTAGGAAAACTATATAGTTGAATTTAAAAATAAACCATCGGCTTTATTTAAGTGTTTAATACCATATTTCTTTATTGTTTATAAATATATACCTTAATCTAATTAATTCTCAAATATGATTCCTATTACATCTTTTTTTAAATGTGATAGATTTATATTAGACATATTGGCATGAAAATTGCATTAAATAATTAGTGTACGAAAAATATATAATCTTGTTAAAATTTTAAATTTAAAATATAAATTATTTGGAGGTATTGAAATGGTAGAGAAAAAAGCTGTAATTAAAAATGAGACAGGTATTCATGCACGTCCGGCATCTATGATTGTTCAATTAGCTAACAAGTATGATGCAGAGATTACTATTGAAAAGGATGGAAATGGAGTTAATGCTAAGAGTATTATGGGAATTATGAGTTTAGGTGTTAGTAAAAGTACTGAAGTTACTGTCAAAGCAGAAGGGAAAAATGCTCAAGAAGCAGTTGATGCATTGGTTGAATTGTTAGAAAGTGGTTTTGGAGAATAAGAAAGGAGTTGGCAGTAATGAGTAAAGAATTAGTGGGGACAGCAGCATCTCCAGGTATAGCAATTGGTAAGGTTTTAATTTTAGAAGAAGAGAATCTTGATTACCAGAAGAAGACTGTTGAAGATGTAGAAGGTGAAAAAGCAAGATTACATGATGCTCTAGAACGTTCTAAGGAACAACTACAAGCTATTAAAGATAAAGTTGAAAGAGAGATGGGAAATGATAAAGCTGAGATTTTCCAAGCTCACCTATTGGTTTTAGCAGATCCAGAATTGATTTCGGCTGTTGAAAATAAGATTGCTAATGAAAAGATAAATGCAGAGGCAGCTTTAGATGCTACTGTAGAACAATTTGCTACTTTATTTGCGAATATGGATAATGATTATATGAAGGAAAGAGCAAGTGATATTCGTGATGTAGGAAGTAGAATCTTAAAGAATTTATTAGGTATAGATAGTGTAAATTTAGCTCAATTGGATGAAGAGGTAATATTGATTGCTGATGACTTGACTCCTTCTGATACAGCTCAAGTTAATAAAGATAAAGTTTTAGGTTTTGCTACAAAAATTGGAGGTAGAACTTCTCATACTGCAATTATGGCACGTTCTTTAGAGTTGCCAGCTGTAGTTGGAGTAAGTGAGATTCTAGATATAGTAGAAAATGGAGACCAAATTATTGTTGATGGGGTAGATGGTGATATTATCATCAATCCTACCGAGGATCAATTGGCTTCATATAAGAACAAGGCTGAAGAGTATGAGCAGAGAAAGGCTAGATTGGCTGAACTTAAAGATTTAGCTGGAGAGACTAAAGATGGGCATAGAGTTGAATTAGTGGCTAATATAGGTACTCCTAAAGATGTTAAAGGTGCTTTAGTTAATGGTGCTGAAGGTATTGGGTTATTCCGTAGTGAGTTCTTATATATGGACAGAGACTCTTTTCCTACCGAAGAGGAGCAGTTTGCTGCTTATAAAGAGGTAGCTGAAAAGATGGATGGTCCAGTTGTAATTAGAACTTTGGATATCGGTGGTGATAAAGAACTATCATACTTGGATTTACCAAAAGAGATGAACCCATTCCTTGGTTATAGAGCTATTAGAATCTGCTTAGATAGAATAGATATCTTCAAGACTCAATTAAGAGCTATCTTAAGAGCTAGTGCTTATGGACAAGTGAAGATTATGTATCCAATGATCTCTGCATTAGAGCAGTTAAGAGCAGCTAATGAAATTTTAGAAGAGGTTAAAGCAGAGTTGAAGGCTGAAAATATCGACTTTGATGAAAATCTTGAAGTTGGAATGATGATTGAGATTCCAGCAGCAGCAATGATAGCTGATATATTAGCTAAAGAGACAGACTTCTTTAGTATCGGTACTAATGATTTAATTCAATATACAACTGCTACTGATAGAATGAATGAGAATATCTCTCACTTATATCAACCATTCCACCCTGCATTATTACGTTTAATCAAACGTGTTGTAGAAGCAGCTCATGCAGAAGGAAATTGGGCAGGAATGTGTGGAGAGATGGCAGGAGATAAGAGGTTAACACCTTATCTATTGGGTATTGGTTTAGATGAATTTAGTATGAGTGCTGTTTCTATTCCAGAGGTTAAAGATGGAATCAGAAATATGAGTTTAGAAGAAGCAAAAGAGATTGCTCAAAAAGCATTGACTTTCTCAACTGCTGAGGAAGTTGAAGCTTTTTTAAGTAATATATAAACATACAATTTTAGAATTACTCCTCAAAAAGCAACTGTGCAGACAGTTGCTTTTTTATAATTATTTTGTATATTTTATTTAATCACGGTATAATAGTAGATAATAACTTATAATTAAGAAGGTGACTATTATGTTTTTAAGGTTACTATTATTATTTACTATAGTTCCCATGGTTGAATTATCAATATTAATTAACTTAGGTGGGTATATAGGTCCACTAGCTACATTGGCTTTAGTAGCTTTAACTGGGGTGATAGGTGTTAGCTTAGCCCGTGAACAAGGTTTTATTGTGATAAGTAAGATTAAAAATTCTTTGGATAGAGGTAAGCTGCCTGCTGATAGTTTAATTGAAGGGCTCTTAATCCTAATTGGGGGAGTGATGCTCTTAACTCCAGGTCTATTGACTGATATTAGTGGTTTTATGTTGATTATACCGTTTACTAGAAATTTAATCAGAGATATAGTAAAGAATAAATTCAAAGTTCATATAAGCCATAAACAAAGTTCTTTTAATTATCAGGATAAGAGGAGTAACTATTCTGAAGTTAAATATCAAGCAGAGGATGAATGGGAAGATTTATCTGATTCAATAGATGTAGATTATGAAGAGATTGATGATTAAAAAACTGGGGGAGATCTCCCAGTTTTTTAATCTTTTAAATTCTGGATTTTTTGGATGATTAAAGTTTATAAATATATAGATTAAAATTTTACCTATGTGTATATGGTACTAAGTAACTATAAATATATTTCTCTATAATTATTTTTCCACTAATACAACAGTTTACTAACTAATCATTAGCTAACCCTAATAATTGTTCCGATTTAATTAAATGTCTAATTTTTGTTACTTTCATTAAAGGTTATACTCAACTCTTCTAATTCATCATTGCTATTAATATTTAACTTATGATTAAAATTACCCTTAGCTATTTGGTTTAAGCCATCTAATATTTTCTTAATACATTTAGCTAAATAATGAGAAAACTTAGCAGAGATAACGATAGATATAACTATTACAAATACCAATGAAATTATTAATGCTTTCAGAGTGCTTGATTTAAATTTATCTATCTTGCTGTTCTATTCATCTAAGTAATTATTAATGACAGATTCATAATCCTCCTTATAAAAAAACTTTTATTTAAAAGATTAATTTCAATGAAATGTAAAAATAAAAAAGAATAGCTCAAATATATCTGAGCTATTCTTTGAATTTAAGAGCTATATTATATAAAGGGTTGCTTAAATTTTATCTTTATTAATTGAATTTTTTTGAGTATAAGACTTATTCACCACTAACTCTCCTGAAACTTCCCAGTTAGTAGCAGGTTTTAGAGTCCTTACTAATCTCTTGCTGCCAATTCTATCTTTTTCTTTATAAATATCTTTAACTCCTAAAATTTTTATAAGAGATATATTTTCATTAGATTTTATTAAAGAGTAGGTTTTTAAAGCTATATAAGACAAAGTATAAAAGCCTACAAGTATTAAACCTGCTATAAGTCCTGAAGCTTGACCAGAAATTAAAGGCATACTGCTTATAATTGCTACTAAGAAAAATAATGCAGCTAGAGAAGTATAAGGATATCCTGTAAGTTGGCAGTTTCCTGTTGGTGGACATCCCTGTTTTTTTCGAAATTTATAATGTGTAGCCATAATGATAACATAGGTAAAGAGCAAAGAGAAACCTCCTGAGCTTACTAAAAAGACATAGATTTCACTTGGGAGTATATAAGCTAATCCCATACCTGCAACCATCCCTATTCCAGAGAATATTATTCCGCGAAAAGGAACATCACCTTTATCCTTTAACCATGAAGGGGCAGAGCCTTCTTTAGCAAGGGAACGCACCATTCTCCCTAAACCAAACATAGCTGCAAGCATAGTTGATAGAATTGCTATGATTAAGATGATATTCATAATGTTTGCAACCCAACTAATACCTACTCTATCTAAGGCAGCTACAAAAGGGCCTACGTCTTCTGTAAGTACTGCTGTTGGAATTAAAGGTAGAAGTACGAGTATAGCGAAAGAATATAGCCCTACAAGCCCTAATACTGTATATTTAATAGCACGGGGAATAGTAGAATGGGCATCTTCTGCCTCAGAAGCGGCTAACCCAATCATTTCAAATCCTGCATAGGTGAACATAACTATTAACATACTACCTGCAAGACCTGATAGACCACCAGGAAGCAAGGGTTCAGTAGCTAAAGCTCCTATGCCGATAGCTGTTCTATTTGGGGTTAATCCGAAGATAAGTGCTAGACCTATTAATATAAATGCTACTATAGCTGATAGTTTGATTAAGGCTAAACCGCTTTCTAATGTTGTTAATATTTTAGCCCCTAATAAATTTAGGAGTGTTACTGCAATGATAATCAATATGGATGTTAATGGTAAAGAGATTGTAGGTAGCCAAGATCTGATTAATAATGATGCAGCTGTAGCTTCACTGGACATAGCTAAAATTAAACCAGTCCAATAAACCCAGCCTACAACAAAGCCTACTAGGGAACCAAACATTCTTTTTGAATATGTTCTAAAAGAGCCAGGTAGTTGTTCTGCAACAGTCATCTCAGAAAGGGCTGTCAAGATAATATAAACTAGTGCTCCTACCAAAAGATATGAGATTATTATACTAGGACCAGCTGTTCTAATAGCAATAGCTGATCCCAAAAAGAAAGAACCTCCTACTACTGTTCCAAGAGCCAACATGGTAAGATGCCAAACTGATAATCCACCTTCTTTAGACATATTTATACCTCCTGTATAGAAATTAATCATACCTTAGTATGTACTTAGTTGTCTTTAATTATTAAAAAGTAATATAACTTTATAAATATCATTATTAATTAAGTTGAATATAAAACTAATTAATTACAGATAATATCGATTGATAGTTTCTGAATAAAATCTAATAATATTAGATAAGACTTATTTAACATAGAGTGTGTTAATAACTTAGAAAATAAGTAATTTGATTTTAGTATACAAAGATATATTATTTTAAATAACTAAAATTATAGATTTTAAAGAGATAATAAAAATTTTTAAAAACGTTAACATCAACTTGACATATATTCACTTGTCTGTTAAGATAGAAAAAAATAAAACAGAATTTAAGGAGGAAGTAGCGATGAGTAACTTTACTAAAGAAGATATTTTACGAAAAGCTGAGGAGTTAGAAGTTAAATTTATCAGATTACAGTTTACTGATATTTTAGGAGTAATCAAAAACGTAGCGATTACAGTTAATCAATTAGAAGATGCATTAGATGGTAAAATTATGTTTGATGGTTCATCTATTGATGGTTTTACTAGAATTAATGAATCGGATATGTATTTAAAACCAGATTATGATACATTTACTGTATTTCCATGGAGACCAAAGGATGGTGCAGTAGCAAGATTAATCTGTGATGTATATATGCCAGATGGAACTCCATTTGAAGGTGGACCAAGAAATGTATTAAGAAGAGCTTTAAAAGAGGCTGAAGAGATGGGTTATCAAATGTATGTTGGACCAGAACCAGAATTCTTCTTATTTGAAAGAGATGAAGAAGGTAATCCAACTACTATTACTCATGATCAAGGTGGATATTTTGACTTAGGACCTATCGATAAAGGTGAAAACACAAGACGTGATATTGTATTAGCTTTAGAGCAAATGGGCTTTGAAATGGAAGCATCTCACCATGAGGTTGCTCCAGGACAACATGAAGTTGACTTTAAGTATGAAGATGCTTTAAGAACTGCTGATAATATTGCTACATTTAGATTTGTAGTTAAGGCTATTGCTAATGAGCATGATTTACATGCTACATTTATGCCAAAACCAATCTTTGGTGAGAACGGTTCTGGAATGCATATGAATCAATCTCTATTTAAAGATGGAAAAAATGCATTCTATGATGAAAATGATAAATTAGGTTTAAGTCAAGAGGCTTATTATTACATAGGAGGATTATTAAAGCATGCTAAAGCTATTGCAGCTATTACTAATCCTACTGTAAACTCTTATAAGAGATTAGTACCAGGATATGAAGCTCCAGTTTATTTAGCTTGGTCTGCTTCTAACCGTAGTGCATTAATCAGAATTCCAGCAGCTAGAGGAGCAGGAACAAGAGTAGAGATGAGAAACCCTGATCCATCTGCAAATCCATATTTAGCTACTGCTGTTATGTTAAAAGCAGGATTAGATGGAATTAAGAATAAAATTGAACCACCTAAAGAGATTATTGAAGATATCTTCGAAATGACTAAAGCTGAAAGAGAAGCAGCAGGAATTGATAATCTTCCAGGTAGTCTTTTTGATGCTATTCAAGAATTATTAGCTGATGATTTAGTTAAAGATGCTTTAGGAGAACATGTTGTAGAGCACTTTGTAGAGGCTAAATTAATCGAATGGGATGTATATAGAACTCAAGTACATCAATGGGAATTAGACCAATATTTAAAAGTATTTTAATTAAATGTATTAGGTAGGTTACAGCATTGTAACCTACTTTTTTTTATTAAAGAAATTTAATAACTAAAACCTTATATTTAATTCTAGATCTACAAGTTTGTTGATATAATTCTTTATAGAAAATTAGTATTTTCTCATCTAAGGAGAGCAAATTAACTATTAATTTTGATGTTATTCTATTATTTCTAAGAATAGGGAAAGGTAAGGTGCTTTTTTAAAGGTGATATTTAGTAAGAAAGTAAAGAGATTTATTAGTTCCTTTTAGATACTTTATAGATATAGGAATTGATAGTTCAAACTTTATCTATTTTATAATATATTTAAAGGTAATTATGCTTTAATCTAGAAGTTTTTTAAGTATATTATAAAATTAGGAGGAGTATTAATGAATAGAAAATCTTATCTAATATTAATCAGTATATTTTTATTATTAACCTTCTTGACTGGATGTTTGGGGGGATTAAGTGCTGAGGATAAGGAGGGGATAAGTAAGAAGATAAACTTATGGGTTGAAGGTATTAAAGATAAGGATGATTCTAAAGTTTATTCTGCTATGATTCCACAAGGAGCTATAAAAAGTAAAATTGAATATAAGGATGGTTCTTCCCTAGGTAATTCTTTTGATAATAGAGATATTTATATAAGTAATATAACATCATCTATAACTTGGCTATATACAAAAGCAGAACAATTTGAAATCAAAAATATTGTTATTTCTTCAGGGGATAATACCGTAACTGTTATTGCTGATTTTAATTCAAAGAGTGTATTTATTAATAGGGATATTATTATCAATTTACTAGAACAGGATGGTTATGATGTATCACTTCTAAGAAATGATAAAAGTCTTCAGGTTGTTACAATGGATAGCGGGAAAATAGTGTTTAAATTATTAAAAATAGATGATGAATGGTATATTAATGAATTTAGTTTATTAGATTATACTATTAATTACGGTTATGATAAATAATTTTTTAGAATTAATACCGAAAACATTTAAATGCTTTTCGGTATTAATAATTTTGGCTAAGAAAAAAAGTAAGTTGCTTTTTAGGCGAAAATTAACCAAGAGTTTGTGGTTAAAAAATATATAGATATTAAATTATAATTATTCAACAAGGTATAGACATATTTGTAATTCAAATGGATTACCAACAACCATATAAGTTGTTATATAATGGTATATTTTTATAACTATATAATGAAGAGAAGGTGTTTGAAATGCAAGTTAATTTAATATTGGGACTTATATTGTTTTTGGGTCTTATTGCTAAAAATAACTCTTTAATTATCTCTGGGATAGTATTATTAGCTGTTAGGTTACTTAAAGCAGACCAAGTTTTGAATATCATTGATAATTATAGTGTTAAAATAGGGATTATTTTAATTATGTTAGGGGTTTTAACTCCTTTAGCTACAGGAGATTTAAAATTAGAAGGGATAACAGAGAATATATTAAATCCAGTTGCTATTTTAGCCTTAGTTATGGGAATTGCCGTAACTCAGTTTACTAGAGAAGGATTATGGCTAATGGAGAATAAACCAACAGTAACAATTAACTTGGTTTCTGGGGTTATTTTAGGGGTTGCCTTCTTTAAAGGTGTTCCAAGTGGACCTTTGATTGCTAGTGGGATTACAGCAGTTATTTATAAGCTGATTTCTTTATTCTTATAAAGATAAAATTTGAGATAAATTATAGAATAAAGTATTAAATTCTAATGGGGGTTGAATTTAATGAAGAAGGTATTGATTGCTTATTCTAAAGATGAGAAGTTATCTAGTATAGTAGATGGGTTGAAATTAGGTTTTGAAGAGCATGGGATCAAAGTAGATACAGAAGAGATATTAAATAATTCAACTAAGATTTATTTTGGTAGATATGATCTGGTGGTAGTAGGCAGTCTCAATTTGGGGATATTTGGAGGAAAGATAGATCCCAAGATAGATTTATTCTTACAGAATGCCAAGATGACTACTGGACAAGATGTTATAGTTTTTGTACAAGAAAGATTTTGGGGAAGGTCTAAAGCACTAAAATCTTTAATGAATAAATTAGAATCTTTAGGGTGTGTTGTAAAGGACTTTAGAGAATTAGCAAGCAAAGAAGATGGTCAAAGATATGCAAAAGGATTTCAATTATAGTCTTGAAAAAATTAAGGCTAGAAGGTATAATTAATTATTGTTGTATTATAATATTTTGGTGAATGATTGTTATTTATTAAATTATAATAAATAAAAGATAACTGATTATCAATTACTAATCAGTAAATATAGAAAGAGGTTGATACCTTGCCACAAGAGGTAAAGATTATGATTAATAGTTCGCAGATTGAAGGTTTGGATAAGAATGAGATTGCATTTAAGACAAAAGGTTTACTTTATAATAAAAAAGGTATTTATTACTTGAAATATAAGGAAGATTTAGAAGGGTTAAAGGGTGTTGAGACTACTTTAAAGATAAAAGAGGATGAATTAACTTTGATTCGACAAGGTCAAGTAAGAATGATACAGGAGTTTGTTCTTGATAAACAGAGTGATTTTGATTATCATACCCCTTATGGAACTTTAAACTTTCAAGTTGAGGTCAAAGAATTAAATATAGATGTAGATTCTTTTCAAGGAATGATTGATTTAAGCTATCAATTATATAATGGAGAAGAGATAATAAGTGAGAATCAGTTAAATATAACTTATAAGGAGGATTAATATGGCTCTGGTGCAAAAGTTAGAGGAGAGATTGGTAACAGAGATAGAGCAGGCGATTAATAATGCAAAAGAGCTGAATATCGAAAAGTTACCTAATATTAAATTAGAAGTGCCACGTGACTCGGCTCATGGTGACTTTGCAACTAATATTGCTATGGTTTTGGCTGGACAAGCTAAGATGCCGCCGCGTCAAATAGCTGAGATAATTAAAGAGAATCTAGCTGATGTGAAATTGATTGAGAAGGTTGAAGTAGCAGGACCAGGTTTTATCAATTTCTTCTTAAGCAATCAATGGTTATATGATGTATTAGTAGAGATTGAGAAACAGGGTGAAAGTTATGGTAAGGTTGATACAGGTAAGGGTAAGAAGGTACAAGTAGAGTTTGTAAGTGCTAATCCAACAGGACCTCTTCATGTAGGGCATAGTAGAGGGGCAGTTGTTGGAGATGTACTAGCTAACTTATTAACTGCTGCTGGATTTGATGTTACTAAGGAATATTATATCAATGATGCTGGAAATCAGATGAACCTTTTAGGAAAATCTGTTGCAATTAGATATCAAGAGCTGTTAGGAGAAGAGGTTGAGTTTCCTGAAGATGCTTATCAAGGTGATTATATAAAGGATATTGCCCAAACAATTATTGATGAAGAGAATGATAAGTACCTAAAAGACGCGAAAGCAGAGAACTATGATTATTTTGGAGAACGTGCTTACGAAGAATTATTAGCTAATATTGAAGATGATTTAGCTAGCTTTGGTATAGAATTTGATAATTGGTTTAGTGAGCGAACTTTACATCCAGAGGCGATAAATCAAGTTGTAGAGGAATTTAAGAATTCCGAATTGATTTATGATAAAGAGGGAGCATTATGGTTTAACTCTAGTAAATTTGGAGATGACAAGGATAGAGTAGTAATCAAAGATGATGGAGCACCTACATATTTAGCTGCTGATATTGCTTACCATAAGAATAAATATGATCGTGGTTTTGAAGAGGTTATCAATGTTTGGGGTGCAGACCACCACGGGTATATTGAGAGAATGAAAGCGGTAGTTGAGGCTTTAGGTTATGATAGAGAGGCTTTACAGGTTATTTTGGTTCAACTTGTAACCTTATTACGTGATGGTGAGCAGGTACCGATGTCTAAACGTGCTGGTAACTTTGTTACTATGCGTGATGTGATTAAAGAGGTTGGTAAGGATGCTGCTAGATATTTTTATGTAATGCGTAGTACCGATAGCCATTTGGATTTTGATTTGGAGTTGGCTAAAAAAGAATCTAGTGATAATCCTGTTTACTATATTCAATATGCTCATGCAAGAATCTGTAGTATTTTAGAGCAGCTTAATAATGAAAATGTAGTTTTACCTCAAGCAGCTAGCTTAGATTTAAGTCCGTTAACTGATGAGGCTGAGATTGATTTGATTAAGAAGTTAGCAGATTACCCAAATGAGATAGCCAAGAGTGCAGAAAGTAGAGCACCACATCATATAGCCCGTTATGCTTATGATTTAGCTGCTACTTTCCATAAGTTCTATAATAAATGTCATGTCTTAATTGAAGATAAAGCTTTAATGGAAGCTAGAATAGTATTAGTTTTAGCAACTAAACAAGTCTTACTTAATGTATTAAACTTATTAGGGGTATCGGCTCCAGAAAGTATGTAGTTAAAGACAGTGACAAGTGACGGGTAATGAATAAAATGCTTTTAAAGGTCTTACTTGTTACTATTTTGAATTTGGCGGGGTTTAGAAGGATAGAATATATCTAAGGAGGAATAGTGATGAATCAAATGTTAATGGCAACTATAAGTGGATTAATTGTTGGAGCTTTGTTTGGCTTTTTGAATTTACCTATTCCTGCTCCACCAAATTTAGCAGGAGTTTTAGGGATTATAGGAATATATATAGGGTTTATACTAATTAAGTCTTTTACGTGAATTCAAAAGACTAGAAAATTAGGGGTAACTGTCTCTAAATTTTCTAGTCTTTTTATATGGAAGAAGTTAAGATAGACGTCTGACAAATAAGTTGAGTGGGTTGTGAGTGTGAGAAACAGCGACCACTTTAGTGTTTATTGTTTAGTTTTAGATTAATTACTCACACTAATATAAAGGAGGAAGATATATGACAAAGTATATTTTTGTAACTGGAGGAGTTGTATCGTCATTAGGTAAGGGAATTACTGCGGCATCGTTGGGAAGGTTATTAAAAGAGAGAGGTTTGAAGGTAGCTGTACAGAAGCTAGATCCTTATATAAATGTTGACCCAGGAACTATGAGTCCTTATCAGCATGGTGAGGTATTTGTTACTGATGATGGAGCCGAAACAGATTTGGATCTAGGGCATTATGAAAGATTTATTGATATAGATGTAAGTCAGAATTCTAATGTTACTACTGGTCAGATTTATTCTACAGTACTTGCTAAAGAGCGTAGAGGAGATTATTTAGGTGGAACAGTTCAGGTTATCCCTCATATTACCGATGAAATGAAATCTAGAATTAAGCGTTTAGGTGACGATAAGGATGTTGACGTCGCTTTAGTAGAGATTGGTGGTACTGTAGGAGATATTGAAGGCTTACCTTTTTTAGAGGCTATTCGCCAATGTAAGAGTGATTTTGGTGCTGATAATGTAATGTATGTACATTGTACTTTGGTTCCTTATTTGGCAGCAGCAGGGGAGCTTAAGACAAAGCCAACACAACATAGTGTTAAAGAGTTAAGAAGTTTAGGGATTCAACCTGATGTAATTGTTTGTCGTACAGAACATGAACTACCTAAAGAGGTTAAGGAGAAGATTGCACTCTTTTGTGATATTGATAAAGAAGCTGTTATTCAAGCTAAGGATGCTAGTTGTATTTATGAGTTACCTTTAATTATGGAAGAAGAAGGTTTGGCTAGAATTGCTTTAAAGAAATTAGGACTTCGTTCTAAGGTGTCTGAACCAGATTTATCAGAATGGAAGAAGATTGTTAGTACAATGAAGAATTTTGACAAGAAGACTACTATTGCAATTGTAGGTAAGTATGTAGAGCTACAAGATGCCTATATCAGTATTTCTGAATCTTTACAGCATGCAGGAATTAGTAATAATGCAGAAGTTGATATTAAGTGGGTTCATGCAGAAGATATCGAAGAGGGTAATGCAGATAGCTATTTAGATGATGTAGATGGTATCTTGGTTCCAGGTGGATTTGGAGATAGAGGTGTAGAAGGAAAGATAGAAGCTATCCGTTATGCTCGTGAGAATAAAGTGCCTTTCTTAGGAATCTGTTTAGGTATGCAATGTGCAGTAATTGAGTTTGCTCGTAATGTATGTGGAATGGAGAAGGCCCATAGTGCTGAATTTGTTGATACAGAGTATCCAGTAATTGATCTAATGCCAGAACAGAAGGATATTGAAGATATGGGTGGAACAATGAGATTAGGATTATATCCTTGTAAATTAGCTAAAGATTCCGTTAGTCGTGATTTATATCAAGAAGAGGTAATTTATGAACGCCATCGTCATAGATATGAGTTTAATAATCAGTTTCGTAAACAGTTAACTGAAGCAGGATTACTATTATCTGGGGTATCTCCTGATGATAGATTAGTAGAGATTATAGAGGTTCCAGACCATCCTTGGTTTGTAGCAAGTCAATTCCACCCAGAATTTAAGTCTAGACCAAATAGACCACATCCTTTATTTAAAGGCTTTGTAGAAGCTACAGTAAAATAATTTTAATTATTAAAAGCGAGAAGATTCTCGCTTTTTTTATTTGGAAGTATATTGCTTCTTGCCACTGGTTACTCGTTACTTGTTATTGTCTTGTAAATAATTTTATTTTCTTGTGTATATCTATGGAATAATATGTAAATAATATTACTAACAAAAGATATATGGAGGAGATAATTATGAAGAAAGCTATATTAACTTTAATTATATTGTTAAATGTTCTTGTTTTGAATAATCATGTTGAGGCTAAGGAGATAACTGGTCAGATAATATCGGTAAATGCTAAGCAAGATACGATATTATTAAAAGGTAATGATAATAGCATAAAAGAGTATAGAGTTAGGTTAAACGCAGAAGTTTCTTTAAATAACAGAGAAGTATCTTTAGTGGCTTTAAGACCAATTACCCCTGATACTTTTCAATATGCTAAAGTTGATTTAGATAGCTCTGAACAGGTAGTGGCTATAGCCAGTTTTTATAGAGTAATTGATATTAAAGTAAAAGAGGTTAATGAAGAATCAATTATTTTACAGAACTTAAATACAGGTGAAGAATTAATTTACTCACTAGATTCTGAGATAGAACTGATACGGAATAACTTTGCTGATGATTTATCTGCATTGAGAGTTGGTGATAAAGGAATAGCTATCTTTGGTGTTGAAAATAAGCTAAATAAACTAGTTCTATACCACTATGAGGTCAGTGGCATGTTAACAGATATAGATTATAAAAGTCGCAGAATTACTGTTAATTTAGGTACCAGATTAAAGCCATCCTTAAAGACTTATACTTTAAACGAAACTACTAAGATAATAACTGCAGCAGGAGAGATTGAGTTAGAGTCATTAGGGGAGTATAGCTGGATTCAATTAGAGATTGGTCAAAATATAAAGACCATAGTAGCAAGAAGTATATAAAGAATCCATAAAAATATTCTTATATTATTGAACAATATTTTATCTATTAAAAGGATTTCTCTATCTTTGTAGAGAATAATTATCAAGGAAGGAGTGGAAAGGAGGGGGAGCCAATAATGTTACTTCAATGTAATGCTACTCTGGCCTGGAGATGTCCTCTTTGCGGAGAATTAGAATTAAATCAGATCAGTATATTTGATTTTTCAGGAAAAAATAGATTAGAAATAAAATGTGGTTGTGGATATACTAAACTAGTATTTGGAAAGAGTAGTTCTAAAAAATATTGGTTAGAATATGCTTGTGTGGTTTGTGAATCCACACATAGAGTCTCTTTTACCCAAGGGCAGTTTTGGGTCAATAGGGTTAAAAAGATTAAATGCTTAGATAATGGAGCTGAATTAGGGTATTTAGGACCTTATGAAGATGTAAAAAGATTGGCTGATCAAGAGGAAGAATATTTAAGGTTGATGATAGATAAATTGGAGTTTGAGGATTATTTTAATAATCCTGAGATTATGTTATCTGTCTTAAATGAACTACACGATATTGCTGAAGCTAATGGTTTGGTCTGCCAATGTGGAAGTTCGGATATTGATATAGATATGTTACCTCGTGAAATAAGGCTAACCTGTAATAGGTGCCATGGTGTAACTAGAATAAGTGCAGAGACCAAAGAAGATTTAGCATTTTTAAGAAAGATAAAACAGATTAAAATTTTAGAAGGTGTAGTAAGTGCTTTAGAAGGGATAAATCTATAGTGACTAGTTTTAGATGTTAATGAGAAAGTAAAAATAAATTTCCTAAATGTAGTATCTTTCCCCAGTGAGATATTTTTATAATTTATATTTACTTTAATATATTTTTAATTATTGTTTGACTCTATACTTATTATAAGTCATAATATAAGAAGAGTGGATACTATAGTATATTAAACCATTTTATATAGGACATTTAGTTGGGAGAAGTCATGATTAATATACTTATCAGGAATATTATAATAAACATACTATTTTACAGCAGATTGTATCGATTAAATTCTTTATGAGATCTACTTCTTCAAAAAATGTCGAAAAAACTAAAATTAAAGAAGGATTTTAATTCTTCTTTATGGAATAATAATTATTGAAAATTTTAAGGAGGTTATAAGATTATGGCATTAGTATCAATGACTGACATGTTGAACAAGGCAAAAGAAGAGAAGTATGCAGTAGGGCAGTTTAATATCAATAACTTAGAGTGGACTCAAGCTATTTTAGAGGCTTGTGAAGCTAAGAAGTCACCTGTTATTTTAGGAGTATCTGAAGGTGCTGCTCGTTATATGGGTGGATTCAAAACTGTAGTAAATATGGTAACAGGTTTATTAGAAGATATGAATATTACTATCCCTGTTGCACTTCATTTAGACCATGGAACAAGTTTTGAAAACTGTAAAGCAGCAATTGATGCTGGATTTACATCTGTTATGATTGATGCATCTCATCATCCACTTGAAGAGAATATTGCTACTACTAAGAAAGTAGTTGACTATGCACATGCAAAGGGTGCATCTGTTGAAGCTGAATTAGGTACTGTAGGTGGAGAAGAAGATGGTATAGTTGGGGGCATTAAATATGCAGATCCTCAAGAATGTAAAGAGTTAGTTGAAAAGACTGGTATCGATGCATTAGCACCAGCTTTAGGTTCTGTTCATGGACCATACCAAGGAGAGCCTGATTTAGGTTTTGATGAAATGAAAGAAATTAGAAATCTTGCTGATATTCCTCAAGTATTACATGGAGGAACGGGTATTCCAACTGAAGATATTAAAGAAGCAATTAATTCTGGAACTTGTAAGATTAATGTAAATACTGAATTCCAACAAGCTTGGACAAAGATTGTACGTGAGGTAATTGCAAATGATACAAAAGTATATGATCCACGTAAAATCATTGGACCAGGTAAAGCTGGAATCATTGAAGCTGCCAAAGAGAAAATCGATACTTTTGGTAGTGCTAATAAAGCTTAATTTACAAAATAACATACTATTTTTTCAAAAAGGTGCAGAATTTGTTCTGCCCTTTTTTCTGTTTAAAATAATAAAAGTTATACGTCTAATGTATATAATTTTATATTATTTGAATTAGATGGAATTTTATAAAAATAATTAATAATTTATCAATAATAGGGGGGATAATATATAATGCAAAGAGAATTAGCGATTGAATTTGTTAGGGTAACAGAGGCAGCAGCAATTGCTTCAGCAAGATGGATGGGAAGAGGAGATAAAGATTCAGCAGATCAAGCAGCAGTAGATGCAATGAGAGGGATGTTTGATACTATAGATATAGATGGAGAGGTAGTAATTGGAGAAGGAGAGATTGATGAAGCTCCTATGTTATATATTGGTGAGAAGATTGGAACTAGAGATGGAGAGGTTCCTAAGGTTGATATAGCAGTAGATCCTTTAGAAGGAACAACAATTATTGCAGAAGGGCGTCCTAATGCCTTGTCAGTTTTGGCAGTGGCTTCACATGGATCTTTATTACATGCTCCAGATATGTATATGAACAAAATTGCTGTAGGTCCAGAAGCTAAAGGAGCAATTGATATTGACCGTTCTGTAGAAGAGAATGTTAAAGCTGTTGCTAAAGCTAAAAGTAAAGCAGTTGAAGATATTACAGTAGTAATATTAGACAAGCCTCGCCACCGTGGAGCAGATGGACTAATAGAGCAAGTAAGAAGAGTGGGAGCTAGAATTAAATTAATCAAAGACGGAGATGTAGCTGGGGCTTTAGCTACAGCATTACCTGATACAGGGGTAGATATAATGATGGGAATTGGTGGTGCTCCAGAAGGGGTATTAGCAGCTGCTGGATTAAAGTGTATAGGTGGAGATATGCAGGCTAGGTTGATTCCAAGAAATGATGAAGAGGTAGAACGTGCTAAAGAGATGGGAATTGAAGATGTCAATGCAGCTTTAAGATTAGAAGATTTGGCTGCTGGTGATGAGATTATCTTCTCAGCTACTGGAGTTACCGATGGTGAGATGTTAGAGGGGGTTAGATTCCAAGGAAATAAGGCTATCACTCATTCTTTAGTTATGCGTTCTAAGACAGGAACTATGAGATTGGTTGAAGCAATTCACTGTTTAGATCAAAAGCCTTTACCTTTCGGTCAGGAATTTTAATTGACTGATTGCTAGATAAAATGGTATAATTAATAATGAATTTCTTAGATAATGAAAAATAGTAACTTATTTACAAACGGGAGGAATAGAGTTGTTAGAATTATGGATTGTCTTTTTAATATCAGCAACAGTTATAATAATTGCCGGAACTAAATTATCAGATTATGGAGATGTTATTGCTGATAAAACAGGTTTAGGGCAAGCCCTAGTAGGGAGTATTCTAGTAGCAGGTGCCACTTCTTTGCCGGAGATGGTTAGTAGTGGTACAGCCTCTTTAATTGGTGCTCCTGATATTGCAATCGGAAATGTTTTTGGTAGTAATACCTTTAATTTGATGATTCTTGCTTTAGTTGATTTAATACATGGGGCAGGACCATTTATGCTTAGAGTTCATTCTAAACATATCTTATCTGCATTATTAGGAATGTTATTAGCTGGATTTGCTACTTTATTTATCTTAGTTAATAAATTAAGTGATTTTAATGTAGAACTATTTGGAGTAGGTTTAGGTGCTATTATAATCTTTTTGACTTATATAGTTGGAGCACGTTTGATATATCGTTATGAGAAGAAGAATAAATTAGAAAGTGAAATAGAAGAAGAGTTGACAGAGAGCGAGACGTCATTAAAGAAGGCGATAATAGGTTTTGTTATTGCGGCTGTATTTATAATAATTTCTGGGATATATCTATCATCTTCGGCCGATAAAATTGCTAGAATAAGTGGGCTTGATGCAACTTTTATGGGAAGTATCTTGGTTGCTGCAGCAACTTCATTGCCTGAAGTAGTTGCTTCTATATCAGCAATTAGAATTAATGCTTATGATATTGCTGTCGGAAATGTCTTTGGAAGTAATATATTTAATATGGTAATCATTTTAGTTTCAGATATTTTTTATCAGGGAGGGTCTGTATTGGCTGGGGTATCTTTAACTCATACTATAACAGCTATCTTAGGATTGATATTAAGTGGAATTGCAGTAATAGGTCTCTTTTATCGTTCTAAAAAGACTTTCTTAACAGTAGGATGGGACTCTATTGCAATAACAGCAGTTTATCTTTTTGGAGTATATTTACTTTTTAAATTGGGAATTAATTTTTAGAGAGGGAGTTATTCTTAATGAATATTACTGAATTAGAAGGGAAGACTATAACAGAATTATATGAAATTGCAAAAACTTTAGGAATTACTGGTTATACTAGATTAAAGAAAAAAGAATTAATCTTTGAAATCTTAAAGGTTGAAACTGAGAAGGGAGGATTAATCTTTGCTGAAGGTGTACTAGAGATACTTCCTGATGGGTATGGATTTTTAAGACCATCTAAGTATGTACCTAGTACAGATGATATCTACATATCAGCTTCTCAAATACGCCGTTTTGATTTAAGAAATGGAGATGTAGTTTCAGGTCAAGTCCGACAACCTAAAGAGAATGAACGATATTTTGCTTTACTTAGAATAGAGGCTGTCAATTATCAAAGCCCTGAATTAGCTCAACAACGACCCCATTTTGAAGATTTGACCCCTTTATATCCACAAAAGAGAATAACTCTAGAGCATGATGCTAGTGAAATTTCTAGTCGTTTAATAGATCTAATAGCTCCAATTGGAATGGGACAACGGGGGTTAATTGTTGCTCCACCAAAAGCAGGTAAGACTGTATTATTAAAGAAGATAGCTAATAGTATTACAACTAATTTTCCAGAAGCTAAATTAATGATTCTATTAATAGATGAACGTCCTGAAGAGGTCACTGATATGCGACGCTCTGTTGATGCAGAGGTAATCTGTTCTACCTTCGATGAACCACCGCAAAATCATATCAATGTATCAGAACTGGTCTTAGAGAAAGCGAAAAGGTTAGTAGAGCAGAAACAAAATGTTATTATCTTATTAGATAGCATAACTAGGTTAGCTAGGGCTTACAATGTTACTATTCCATCAAGTGGTCGTACTTTATCAGGAGGATTAGATCCAACAGCACTTCATAAGCCTAAAAGGTTCTTTGGAGCAGCTAGGAATATTGAAGAAGGTGGAAGTTTAACTATATTAGCTACTGCTTTAGTAGAGACGGGAAGTAGAATGGATGATGTGATTTATGAAGAGTTTAAGGGTACAGGAAATATGGAGCTTCATTTAAGTCGTAATTTGGCCCAAAAGAGATTATTTCCTGCAATCGATGTTAATCTTTCAGGTACTAGAAAAGAAGAATTATTATTATCAGAAGCAGAACTTGATACAATGTGGAAGATAAGAAGAAATATGAATAGTAATAATCCAAGTGAAATTATTGATTCTTTTATCAAACAATTAAAAGCAAGTAAGGATAATAAGACAATGTTGAAGTCTCTCCAGAAGATATTTTAAGTTGTATCTTACTGATAACTTGTAGTTATAAGATTGAAACTACTTGAGATAATTTTAGAGGTGAAAAAATGAAGAAAATTTTAATTGTTATCAGTTTATTATTGCTGATAACACCACTACCAGATGTTGAGGCAAGAATGGACTTGGATTTAGATTCTAATAGAGTTAAGAACCATTTAATTTATTTTAGATATGAAGTAAAGACAGGGGATACGCTCTGGAAGATAAGTAAAAAATTTAATATTAATTTATCCCTGCTTCTAAGCTTTAATCCCAGTCTTTCTGATAAGGACATTATTGTAGTTGGACAGAAATTAAATATTCCAGATGATAACGTTATTATTCATAAGATAAAACCTGGGGAAACAATTTGGAGTATTGCACAGGGATATAATATTAGTAGTTATGAATTGACTAAAGCTAATAATATAGAGCACCCCAATTTAATTCAAATTGGTGATTCATTAATAATTCCAATTAGCCAGTCCAAGAGTTATTCTACTAGTGGTAGCATTAATCAAGAAAGAAGTTTTATTTGGCCAACAAGATATAAAAGAATTACTTCCCCTTTTGGATCACGGTGGGGAAGAATGCATAAAGGTATAGATATTGCTGCTCCCAAGGGTTCTGTAGTTAGAGCTGCTAAAAGTGGAGTAGTGACACAAAGTAGGTATCTTTCAGGTTATGGTAAGGCCATCTATATTGATCATGGAAATGGAGTTTCTACCCGTTATGCCCATAATTCTAGATTGCTAGTTAGAGTAGGAGAAAGAGTTTATCAAGGACAGGTAATTGCTTATTCTGGTAGTACTGGTCGGAGTACAGGACCTCATTTACACTTTGAAATTAGAATCAGAGATAGAGCTATAAACCCATTGACTTATTTAGATTAAGTTGCAATAGTTTTTTAACTATGTTATAATGTAAAAGTTGAAATATTGAACGAGTATTTACTTAGATGGCAAAGGAAAGAGGTGAGCAAAATGAAAAAAGAAATCCATCCAGAATATACAGATGCAACTATAACATGTGCTTGTGGAGAAGTTTTTGAAACTAAAACTACAACAGGTGACATGAAGGTGGAGATTTGTTCCAACTGTCATCCATTCTATACAGGTAAGCAGAAAACATCTGCTAAAGGTGGAAGAATCGCAAGATTCAAAGAGAAATATGGAATTGGCGAATAATAAAGGTAGCAGAGCTAAATGCTCTGCTCTTTTTTATATTCGGTATAGTTAATTAGATTATGCTTTTTTTAAAGTAATAGATATAAATTTCAACTTTAGCTTATCTCAATAAAGTGATAAAATTATAATCAGAAGACTAAAAATTTCAGTATAGGGGGGAGATAGATGGCTAAAACTCAATATGGTGGTCAGGCTGTTATTGAAGGGGTTATGATGAGAGGAAAGAATCATGTGGCTATAGCAGTCCGTAAAGAAGATGGACAGATAGTCTTAGATAGAAGAAAGCTGAAAGTACTAAGTGATAAATTTAAATTCTTAAAATGGCCAATTGTTAGAGGGGTAGTGGCTTTATTCCAATCATTGATTTTAGGTTTACAGGCTTTGACTTTTTCTGCAAATCAGTTCAGTGAAGAGGAAGAAGAGTTGACATTTTGGGAATTAATAAGTTCTATGGGTGTTTCATTTGGTCTAGCGATTGGACTTTTTGTGGCATTGCCAGCATTATTAGTTTCATTTTTAGAGAATAATATTACTTCAGTTGTATTATTGAATTTAAGTGAAGGCATTATTAAGGTTTCCTTCTTTTTAATATATATATTAGCTATATCTAGATTAGAGGATATCAAGAGAGTCTTTCAATATCATGGAGCAGAGCATAAAGTAATTCATAATTATGAATCTAAATTACCTTTAACACCAGAGAATGCGCAGAGTTTTTCTACTCTTCATCCAAGATGTGGAACTAACTTCTTATTGGTTGTAATGATGATGAGTGTACTGTTGTTTTCATTTTTTGGGAAACCAACTTTGCTTAATAGAATTTTAATTCATATTGCCTTATTACCAGTTGTGGCTGGTCTCTCTTATGAGTTAATTAAGCAGGCAGGGAAAAAGAAGGCAAATAGATTATTTAAATTAGTAGCTTTACCTGGTCTGTATTTGCAAAAGTTAACTACTAGAGAACCATCTTTAGAGCAGATAGAGGTTGCTATTAAATCTTTAGAGGCGGTATTAGAGGAAGAGCAGGGAGTTATTTAAATTTAAGTTTTGTGATAGTGATAAAATTGTTAATTATTATAATATGGATATAAGAGGTTGATTTAGTAACAGGTGATAAGTGAGCGGTAACAAATAAAAACCTTGTTACTGGCTACTTGTCACCTGTCTGTTATTAATATATATTATTGTTATACTTTACTTTATTTCAATAATATTTATGGTATAATAAGATAGAATTAGTGTGGAAATGTATTAAGGAGGTTAAGTAATGAAGAATTGGATTGATAAATTAGAAGGTGTTGTTAAGCGTTATAAAGAGATAGAAAAGTTATTAAGTGACCCAGAGGTTATTAATGATCAAGAAAAATTCCAGAAGTTATCTATGGAGTATGCGGATTTAAGAGATATAGTTGAAAAATATAGAGAATATAGAGAGTTAGAAGCAAATGTAAAAGAGGCAGAAGAGATTTTAGAGATTGCTGATGATGAAGAGATGATTGAATTGGCTAAAATGCAGTTAGATGAAGCGCAACCAAGGATGGAAAAGCTAGAAGAAAAGTTGCCATTGATGCTAATTCCTAAAGACCCTAATGATGAGAAGAACGTTATTGTTGAGATACGTGGTGGTGCTGGTGGTGATGAGGCAAATATCTTTGCTGGTGATTTATATAGAATGTATAGTCGTTATGCTGAAAGAGCAGGCTGGAAGACTGAAGTAATGAGTTCTAGTCCTTCTGAAATGGGAGGATACAAAGAAATTGTATTTATGATTGAAGGTAAGGGTGCTTATAGTCGTTTAAAGTATGAAAGTGGAGTTCATAGAGTACAAAGGGTACCCAATACTGAGTCTAGTGGGCGTATTCATACATCTACCTCTACAGTTGCGGTATTACCGGAGGCAGATGATGTAGATATTGAGATTAATGCAAATGATTTAAAAATTGATACCTATCGTTCCAGTGGTCCAGGAGGACAGAGTGTTAATACTACTGATTCTGCTGTTAGAATTACCCATTTACCTACTGGATTAGTAGTATCCTGCCAAGATGAAAAATCACAGCATAAGAATAGAGATAAGGCTATGAGAATTCTTAGAGCAAGATTACAGGAGAAGATAGAAGCAGAGCAACAGGCTGAAGTTGCCGAAGCAAGAAAGAGTCAAGTTGGTACTGGTGATAGAAGTGAAAGAATTAGAACATATAACTTCCCACAAGGAAGAGTAACTGATCATAGAATCAATTTAACAATGCATCAATTAGATGCTATCTTAGATGGTGATTTAAATGAGGTAATTGATGCACTAACTACGGCAGATCAAATAGAGAAATTGAAGCTGGTGGACTAAGTTGGAACTTCTAACGGTTAAAGAGATACTTGATAGAACTGTTAAACATTTTCAGAAGTATGAGATTGCTAGTGCACGCTTAGATGCTGAGATTTTGTTATCTGAGATATTGGATATGGAAAGAATAAATCTCTATGTCAACTTTGATAAGCCTTTGACTAAAAGTGAAATAGATAAATATCGTCAGTTTGTAATTGCTCGTAGTAAAGGTACTCCTGTTGCTTATATTCTCGGTAGTCAAGAATTTATGTCTTTAGATTTTAAAGTTACTGATGCTACTTTAATTCCTCGACCAGAGACAGAGCATTTAGTGGAAGTTACTTTAGATAAAATTAAGAGTATGGATTTAGATAGAATTAAGGTTGTTGATATAGGGACAGGAAGTGGGGCAATCATAGTCAGCTTGACTAAGTTAGCAACAAAAAAGATAGAAGCAATAGCTGTTGATATATCTGCTGATGCTTTAGATGTGGCTCAAGAGAATGCTCGCAATCATGATCTCTTAGATAGAATAGACTTTAGATTAGGAAGCCTATTAGAACCAGTTAGTGAAACTGTAGATATCATAGTCTCTAATCCACCTTATATTCCTACATCTGATATAGATAATTTACAGCGAGAAGTTAAAAATGAACCAATGACAGCTCTAGATGGAGGTAAAGATGGACTAGACTTTTATCGAGGAATTATTAATCAATCGGTAAGTAGGTTAAATACAGGTGGATTGATTGCTTTTGAAGTAGGGATTAATCAAGCTAATGATGTAGCTGTTTTGTTAGAGAATAATTGCTTTGATAATATAGAGGTAATTAAAGATTATGCTGGAATCGAGAGAGTGATTTTAGCTACTAGGAAGTAGATCTCAATTTTGAGGTCTACTTTTTTATCTTTAGGAATATAAATTTTATATTTAGTAGTTATATCTTAGTTTTTTTAATAAATTATCAGTCAAATGATTTAGAAATTTCTTTTTATATCAATAATTAAACTACTGTAGATATTAGTTGAAATTTACTAATATTTGATGAATGTTCATCCCTAAAGGTATTATTATCCAAAATACCGGTGATAATGGGATGCTACTTGCTGGTAATAACAATATAATAGAAGAGTGTGTATTTAGATATAATAGAGATTCTGGTCTTCAAGTTAGCAGAGTTAATAGTAATTATGATGATATTAGTGAGTGGCCATCGAATAATTTGATTCTTAAATCTGAATCTCATGATAACAGTGATAGTGACCATGAAGATGCTGACGGATTTGCACCTAAATTGACAGTTGGTAAAGGTAATATATTCCGAGGTTGTGTATCACATCATAATATTGATGATGGATGGGACCTCTATGCTAAATCTGAAACAGGTCCAATTGGAGTAGTCACAATAGAGGATTGTATTGATCATAATAATGGAATGTTGAGTGATGGTAATACATCAGGAAGTGGAGATAAGAATGGTTTTAAACTCGGTAGTTCTGGTATTTATGTAGATCATATTGTTCGTCGTAGCATTGCCTTTAATAATGGTAAGCATGGCTTTACTGATAATGGTAACACCAGTAGTATTAAGTTTATAAATAATACTGCTTATAATAATGGGGAATATAATTTCCATAGATGTGATGGTGCTAGCCATGTATTTATCAATAATGTTTCTTTTGCTGGGGGGCATACTGATAGAATAGTAGGAGATATTTCTGCTCCAAATGCTCTTACAGAAGACGATCTTTATTGGTACTATATAGCAGATGAATCTGATTTTGTAACATTAACACCTGGTATAGATTCTGATCCTAGCAGCAATGGATTTTTACATCTTAAGTATGGTAGTGATTTAATTGATGCAGGTGTAGCAGCAGAGGGTATTGAATATAATGGTTCAGCTCCAGATTTGGGTGCAATTGAATCAGATTAATTATGGTCTATTATTAATGAGTTTAGTTGAGAAATTCTAGCCTATGTTAATGGGCAAGAGTCCCTCAGCTTTTTTTGAAATATGATAATCATGAAGAGTCTCATCAAGACTTGTAGGAAGAGAGGCTGAAACTGTGCTAGGCTTTTACTCTGCAGTTAAACCAGTTCCTTTAATTTTTAAGAAGAGAAGTAGAATACTATAAAGATAGGCAGGATTATTTCCTTTGAATAAAATTAAATTTAGTAGGTAATAGTAATTATAATCTAACCCCTCTTAACAAATCTTTAGAAATATTATATACTATAATAAAAACTGAAGCTTTAGTTTTTATAGTGTTATCATTAGTGGTAGTGTGGGTAAATTCAAAAACACTTGGTCTTAACTTCACTGGCACAGACACTGACAATATATAGTATCAATAGAAGTATGAAAGAGGGTATATTACAATGAGAAGTATTAAAGGGACTAAGTTGTTCTCAGCAAAAGAGATTAAAGAGGCAACAGAATTATTAAGGGAGGGGAAATTGGTAGCTTTTCCTACTGAAACGGTATATGGTTTAGGGGCTAATGCCCTTGATGAAGGAGCGGTAAAGGCTATTTTTACTGCTAAAGGAAGACCATCAGATAATCCTTTAATTATACATATTGGAGAAGAGGAAGATATAGAGGATTTAATAAGTGGAAGAGTGCCTCAACTTGCAGAAAAATTAATAAATAAATTTTGGCCAGGACCTTTAACACTTATTCTACCAAAAGCAAAGAAAGTGCCAGATATTACTACAGGGGGTTTAAATACAGTAGCAGTTAGAATGCCAAACCATCCGATAGCACTTAAGTTAATTAAAGAAACAGGATTACCCCTAGCGGCACCTAGTGCTAATTTATCGGGTAAACCTAGTCCTACTTTAGTGGAACATGTTATTGAAGATTTGGCTGGTAGAATTGCTGGTATTGTAGATGGTGGACAGACTGGTCTAGGGGTAGAATCGACAGTAATTGATTTATCTAGAGAAGTACCCACCTTGCTAAGACCTGGTGGAGTAACTTATGAAGAGTTATTAGAAGAACTAGGTGAAATAGAAATAGATCCTGTAGTTAAGAGTAAATTCGCAGATGAATCTAAAGCGGCAATCTCTCCAGGGATGAAATATAGACATTATGCTCCACAAGCAGAGGTTGTATTAATTGAAGGTAAAGAGGATAAAATTAAGGATAAGATTAAAGAACTGATAACTGCAAATGTAGATAAGAAGATTGGAGTGATGGTAAGTAAGGAGTTAGAGGATAGTTACCTAGGTTCTAATGTTAAAATCATGGGTAGCAAAGATAACTTAATAGAGATTAGCCAGAGTATCTTCAAGTTACTAAGAGAGTTCGATGAAGAGGGAGTTGAGAAGATTCTAATAGAGGGTCTCCAATTGGAAGGATTAGGTCTAGCAATTATGAATAGATTGAGAAAATCGGCTGCTTATCAGATTGTTGAAGTTTAATTAATATAGTCTTTAATAATCAACAATAAGATTTAGATATAACTTCTTTCCTATTAGAATATATATATAATGTTTTTGATTATATATTGTTTTTTTAATGGGGAGGGTTATGGTGAGTATTATAGAGGTAGTTGTTTTGGGGGTAGCTTTAGGTACAGATGCTTTTTCTGTTTCTGTAGCTATTGGTACAAGAAGATTAAGATTACTATTATTATTAAAACTTAGTTTGGTTATAGGAATATTCCATGTTATTATGCCCTTGTTAGGGTTGGAATTAGGACTCTTTTTACATAATTTTTTCGGTAATTATTACTTTGAAGATACCATAGATAAGGTTACCACAGCTATTGGTTCTGGTGTATTGATGATTTTAGGTATGATAATGATTTATGAAAATTTTAAAAGTGATGAAGATGATAATAATTTTGATTTATATGGCTGGTCTTTGATTATTTTGGCTTTAAGTGTTAGTATTGATGCTTTATCTGTCGGATTTAGTTTAGGAATGTTAGATACAAATATAATTTTTAGTTGTCTGATTTTAGGAGTTATTGCTACTGTGATGGTTATATGTGGCTTGACCTTAGGGGATAAAATAGGTAAGTTATTGAGTGGTAATGCTGAAGTTTTAGGAGGAGTCGCTTTGATTGTATTAGGAATTCATTTTCTCTTATCTTAGGTAGTTGACTTTATTATTTAATAGGGAGGTGATTTTTTGAAGAAGACTATTTTGTTAGTATGTACTGGAAATACTTGTAGAAGTAGTATGGCAGAAGCATTACTTAGGGATTTATTAACTAGGTATGGCAAGGACAATTACAAGATTAAATCAGCAGGTATATCTGCCTTTGAGGGTGGAGGTGCAGCTCATCAGGCAATTAAGGTTATGAAAGAGGAAGGGATAGACCTAACTAATCACCAAACTACATTATTATCTAAAGAACTAGTAGAAGAAGCAGATTTAATCTTAACGATGACTCAAAGGCACAAATTGATTATTTTAGATGATTACCCTGATTTTAGAGAGAAGGTTTATACATTAAAAGAGTATGCAGCTAGAGTTGAGGATATTGAAGATGAAACCAAGCAGATAGAAGAGCTACATCAGATAATAGATAAGAAGAGGGAAGAGTTTATCTTAGAGTATCAAGAAGAGATTGAAGAGTTAGAGGATAGGAGAGAAGAGTTGCTTAATGAACTAGAGGGAATAGAAAGAAGAATTGTTGAATTAGAAGATGATTTAAATCAAAGAGTCCTAGCTGAAAAGAGAGAGTTAGCTAGATTAAGAGATAAGATAGGTAATTTAGACATCTCTGATCCTTTTGGACAACCTATCTCAATCTATAGAGATTGTGCCCAGGAGATTAAGGCTGAACTGCAGAAGATTGTCGAAAATTTAGACTAATAAGCAGGATAATAATATGAATTAGAGAATAGTTTATAGAGAGTTGATAGGTAAGAGTTTATAAGAGTTTATAATTGGAGGTATAAAAATGAAGATAGCATTAGGTAGTGATCACGGAGGGATAAATTTAAAGAGTAAGGTTAAAGAGTTGTTGGATGAAAAGGGAATAGAATACCATGATTTTGGACCAGATAGTACTGATTCTGTAGATTACCCTGATTTTGCTAAAGAGGTAGCTTACGGGGTGGCTAAGGGAGAATATGATAGAGGAATTTTAATCTGTGGTACTGGAATTGGTATGTCAATTGCAGCAAACAAGGTAAAAGGAATTAGAGCTGCTTTATGCCATGATGTATTCTCTGCTAAAGCGACTCGCTTACATAACAATTCTAATATCCTAACTATGGGAGAGAGAGTTATTGGTAGTGAGTTGGCTTTAGAGGTTGTTAGAACTTGGTTAGATACTGAATTTGAAGGTGGAAGGCACCAAAGAAGGATTGATAAGATTAGTCAATTAGAGGATTAGAGGAGAGTGGTCTAATGAAGAACTTAATGAAGATTGACCCTGAATTATTTGAAGTAATCAAAAAAGAAGAGAGTAGGCAGAAGGGAAATTTGGAGTTAATTGCTTCAGAGAACTTCGTTAGTGAAGCAGTTTTAGAAGCTATGGGTACGGTATTGACTAACAAGTATGCTGAAGGGTATCCAGATAAGAGATATTATGGTGGTTGTGAGTATGTTGATATCGCTGAAAAATTAGCTATCGAGAGAGCAAAGGAATTGTTTGGGGCAGAGCATGCTAATGTACAACCCCATTCTGGTTCTCAGGCAAATGCTGCTGTTTATTTTGCACTATTAGAACCAGGAGATACTGTTTTAGGAATGGATCTGACCCATGGTGGTCATTTAACCCATGGTAGCCCTGTTAATATGTCAGGTAATTACTATAACTTTGTTCCATATGGTGTAAGCCAAGAGGATGAGAGAATCGATTATGATTTATTAAGAGAATTAGCACTAGAAAATAAGCCTAAGATGATTGTAACTGGTGCAAGTGCTTATTCAAGGGAGATAGATTTTAAGAAATTTAGAGAGATTGCTGATGAGGTAGGGGCTTATTTAATGGTTGATATGGCTCATATTGCAGGATTGGTGGCAGCAGGATTACACCAAAACCCAGTAGAGTATGCTCAGATAGTAACTACCACTACCCATAAGACTTTGCGTGGTCCTCGTGGTGGGATGATTTTATGTAAAGAGGAGTTTGCTAAGAAGATTGATAAGGCAATCTTCCCTGGTATTCAAGGTGGTCCTTTAATGCATATTATCGCAGCTAAAGCTGTCTGTTTTAAAGAGGCATTAAGTGATGAGTTTAAGGAATACCAAAAGCAAGTTGTGAAGAATGCTAAGGTTTTAGCTGAAGCTTTGAGCCAAGAGTTTAGAATAGTTTCTGGCGGTACTGATAATCATTTAATGTTAGTAGATTTAACAGAGCATGATATTACTGGAAAAGAAGCAGAATATGCCCTAGATGAAGTAAATATTACTGTTAATAAGAACACTATTCCTTTTGAAACAAAAAGCCCTTTTGTGACAAGTGGAATTCGTATAGGAACTCCATCGTTAACGACTAGGGGTATGAAAGCTAAAGAGATGAAAAGAGTAGCAGAGATGATTACTAAATTGTTATTAAATATTGAGAATGAAGAGATTAAAGCCCAAGTAAGAAGAGAAGTCGAGGAGTTGGTTGAAGAATATCCATCATTACATCAAAACTAGGAGGAAATTTTAATGAGTAAAGTACATATTATTGATCACCCATTAATTCAACACAAATTAACACATTTGAGAAAAGAAGAGACTGGGCCAAAGGAATTTAGAGAGTTAGCAAATGAGATTGCAACTCTAATGGCTTATGAAGTAACTAGAGATTTGCCTTTAGAAGATGTTACAATTAAAACTCCAGTTATGGAGACAACAGCCAAGGTTATTGCTGGAAAGAAATTGGCTGTTGTACCTATCTTAAGAGCAGGACTAGGAATGGTAGATGGTATTTTTAATTTAATTCCAGCAGCTAAGGTAGGGCATATTGGATTGTATCGTGACCCTGAAACTTTAGAGCCAGTTGAATATTACTGTAAGATGCCAACAGATATTGAATCACGAGAGTTAATTGTAGTTGATCCAATGTTAGCAACAGGAGGGTCAGCAGCTGCAGCAATTCAATTTGTTAAAGATAGAGGTGCTGAAAGTATCAAGTTTATGTGCTTAGTAGCTGCTCCAGAAGGAGTTAAAAAGCTACAGGCAGCACATCCAGATGTAGAGATTTATACTGCTGCCTTAGATGATAAATTAAATGACCATGCTTATATCGAGCCTGGTTTAGGAGATGCAGGAGATAGGTTATTTGGAACTAAGTAATAAAAACAGGGCTTTTGCCCTGTTTTTATTATTTTAAGCTTAAGGTTGAGTTTTAGTCTTAGAGATAAAAGTTTATAATTACCCTAATTTACTTTAACTTACCTTCGGGTCTATCGACCACTTTATGATAAAATCTGCTTAAACTTAGACTTAATAAAGAAAGGGGTTAAAATTATGCGTCCATCATGGGATAATTATTTTATGGAGATGACCGAAGTTGTAGCAAAGCGTTCGACTTGTCTAAGAAGAAAGGTTGGAGCCTTGATTGTCAAGGACAAGCGTGTTCTGGCTACAGGATATAATGGAGCACCTAGTGGTTTAAAGCATTGTGAAGAGACAGGCTGTTTACGTGAGCAGAATAATGTGCCTTCAGGAGAGAGACATGAATTATGTCGAGGGCTGCATGCAGAGCAGAATGCCATCATTCAGGCTGCTTTACATGGGAGCTCTATTAATGAGGCGACGCTGTATTGTACCCATCAACCTTGTATTTTGTGTACAAAGATGATTATCAATGCAGGAATTAAGCGAGTTGTGTTTAGGGGAGCTTATCCAGATAAATTGGCTTCAGAGATGATGAATGAGGCGGGAATTCAAATGGAAGAGATTAAATAGTTTTCCATAAATTCATAATTGAAAGCTAGATTAAAATTTCATAAAATAAGGGTAGACTTAATTAATAGCAAAAGTTTTAAGCTTAATTTTAGAAGCGGGGGCATAATTTATTATGCTCCCTTATTAATGTTAATTATTTCTATCCAAAAATAAATTTAAATTAGAGAGGGGTGGATAATATGTTCATTTATCCATTACTAGTAGCATTATTGATTAGCTATTTAATGGTTCCTCAAGTGAAGCGTTTAGCCTTCAGTTTAGGAGCAGTAGATAAGCCTAACAAGCGCAGAATTAATGTTAAGCCTATTCCTAGTTTGGGAGGGATTGCTATCTATTTGGGCGTATTATTCGCCCTAATCTCGACAGGATTTGGCTCTGAATTTTTAGGAATTATTGTTGGTGGAACTTTAATCGTTATTTTAGGTATTCTAGATGACTTGTATGAGTTATCTGCAATCGTTAAATTATTAGGTCAGATTGTAGCAGGATTAGTTTTGATTGGATTTGATGCTAGAATTGAATTTATCAGTAATCCTTTTGGTGGTATTTATTATTTGGGGTTATTAGGAATACCAATAACATTAATCTGGATTGTGGGTGTAATGAATACTATCAATTTAATAGATGGGATGGATGGTTTAGCAGGAGGGGTGACAGTAATTGCTGCAGCTACACTAGCTATCTTTGCATATCAGAAAGGGCAAGTATTGACTATTATCCTTGCTCTATCAGTTATTGGAGCAACTTTAGGGTTTTTAAAGTATAATTTTAATCCTGCTGAAATCTTTATGGGAGATACAGGAAGTATGTTCTTAGGTTTTATGTTAGGATCGATTTCAATAATAGGTACTTTAAAGAGTGTAACTGCTATAACATTATTAATTCCTTTATTGGCTTTAGGTGTTCCTATCTTTGATACTTTATTTGCTATTTTACGCCGTAAATTAAGTGGACAGCCTATCTTTAAAGCAGATAAAGGGCACTTACACCATAAACTATTAGAATTAGGATTAAGTCAAGTTCAAGCTGTTACAATAATTTATTTAGTTAGTATTTTCTTAGGTATGGTCGCTATTGGTATTAGTGAGGCAGATTTAAATCAACTAATATTTCTAACCACTAGCTCTATAGGGTTTATTTTACTAGGGGCTATTAAATTAGGAGTATTTAATGCAGAAGCTAATTATATAAATGACAATAATTTAGTTAAGTAGTTACAAATAAGATAGGGAACTATTGATTGAATTTAATCTAGGTACTGTCAGTACCTAGATTTTTTGAGTTATTACTACTAATTTTTCAACCAATCCGTTGAGTGGATTAATCATTATAAATATTCTTGACATTTGTGTCATAATTATTTATAATAAGATGACGAGACTGACTAGTCAGTCTCGTCATCTTATTATTTTGAGTTAGTATTTAACATGAAAATTATGATATGAAGTTAGCTAGAAAATAGTGTTATTCTTTAGGTGCTAATATCTATTAGAGTATATTCGTTTTATATGACAATTTTAAGTAAAGTTTACTTACTTAAAGAAACTTTACAATGCTATATTTTTATAGTATAATGAGAAATAAATTGCAAAGTGCCTAATCTGCAAAGAGCGGGGGAACCATTTTTGGGGTGAATCTAATAGCAAATTTAAGTATGAGGTTAAGTAGATGTTAGATATTTACTTATATTTATTCTTAATCTTAAATTTTATATTAGTAGGGTATCCTCTACCCGAATCCGACAGCTAACCTCGTAGGCATGTGAAAAGAGGGACATACTTTTCCACAGGTGTTACTATATGTTCCTGTGGTTTTATGTATATTTAGAGATATATTGTGTAAACTAAAAAAGGGTAATTTTGATTTATATATTAGTCAATTATTAAATACATAGGAGAATCATAATGAAGGACAATATAGGTGTTCTTAAAGCTTTGGCTTTATTATCTCAAGTAGGTATTAGTATTATAGTGCCTATAATTATCTGTGTTTGGTTTGGGAATAAATTAGATAAATGGCTAGGTACTAATGTTATCTTTTTGATTACATTTACTATTTTAGGCATTATATCTGGTTTTAGAAGTGCTTATAGATTACTTATGGCTACTGAGAAGGATAGGAAGGGATAGTAGTGAAGGAATTAAGAAGAACTGAGTATTTTGTGATAAAATACACTATTATATTAAATTTATTTTTAGCAATACTATTATTGGCTTTTTTTGATAAAAAGTCTGCTTTTGGTTTATTAGTTGGGTCTATAATGGGGATTATTAATTTTCACTTATTAGCTATTTCTCTACAAAAGGCAGTTAAGTTTACACCTACCAAAGCCCAAGCATATATGGTAGTACAATACATATTTAGATACATACTCTGGTTTACTGTTTTTTATATAGCTTTAAAGAGGCAAGATGTCAATTTGTTGACAACAATTATTGGTATGTTAACAATTAAGTTTGTTATTTTGCTAAGTAATATCTTTAAGTTTTATCCACAGAATGAAGAGTTGACTAGAAAGGAGGGGAGTTAACTAGATGGGATTTATCAATAATTTGATTGATAAGATGTTTCTTGAAGAAGTAAACCCTGAGGCTTTTGCTCCTAGAGTATTTGAAGTTGCTGGTCTTCCAATTAAGTCTACTGTTATAACTACTTGGGTAATCATTGCTATCTTAGGAGTATTTGCTTGGCTATCAACTAGAAACCTAAAAGAGAAGCCAAAACCTTTGAGTTTACAGAATTTTGCTGAATTTATAGTTGAGTCTATTCAAGGTTTAGTAGAGAGTGCAATGGGGTCTGGGAACCAAAAATATGTTCCTTATATAGGTACATTAATAATGTTTTTGGCCTTAGCTAACTTGATAGGAATTGTTCCAGGTAGAGACCTATTCAGTCTGTATACTCCAACAGCAGATTTAAATACTACTTTTGCTTTAGCATTAATTACATTTATTGCTGTTCATGTCTCTGGAATTAGAGCTAAAGGTATTGGTGGGTACATAAAAGATTATTTTGAGCCAATGGCCTTTCTGTTCCCATTGAATATAATTGGGGCAATAGCGGACCCAGTATCTTTATCCTTCCGTCTATTTGGTAACATGTTAGGTGGAGTAGTAATCATGGGATTACTATATAGTGTAGTTGGTGTACTTATTCCAGGTATAGCAAGTCTTTACTTTGATGTTTTTGCTGGAGTATTACAGGCTTTTATCTTTACAATGTTGACAATGACTTATATTGCAACAGGTATGGAATAATCTCTCCATAGTTTAAGAAAGGAGGGTTTCTTTTGGAAGAGATATCTAATCTAGTAGTCTTCTTATTAGAATGGCTAGATCAGTTTGATGCTAAAACTTTAGTATCTGCTGCGGCAGTATTAGCAGCTGGTTTTGCTATGATAGCAGGAATTGGACCAGGTATAGGTCAAGGATATGCAGCAGGAAAGGGTGCTGAAGCAGTAGGTAGGAATCAAAATAATACTAGTAATATTACATTAGTAATGTTATTAGGATCAGCAGTTGCAGAGACTTCTGGTATCTTCTCATTGGTAGTATCTTTGATTTTACTTTATGCTAATCCCTTAGTAGGAGTAGAAGGAGCCGCTATTGTTATAGCAGCATCTGTATTGGGTGCTGGTTTATCTATGATAGCAGGGATTGGACCAGGTATAGGTCAGGGATATGCTGCAGGAAAAGGTGCTGAACGTGTTGGTCAAAGACCTAAGTATCAAAGTATTGTTGTTAGAACTATGTTATTAGGTCAGGCTGTTGGTCAAACAACTGGTATTTATGCATTGGTAGTTGCTTTAATATTGTTATTTGCCAATCCATTAATTGGTTAATTATAAAATAAATATTATAAAGGAGGATATTAATTATGGATGGATTATCTTTAATTAAAGCTGCGTCTGCTATTGGAGCAGGATTAGCTATGATAGCAGGAATTGGAGCAGGTATTGGACAGGGATATGCTGCAGGAAAAGGTGCTGAAGCAGTAGGTAAGCAACCTGAAGCTCAAGGTGATATTGTTAGAACTATGTTATTAGGTGCTGCAGTTGCAGAAACAACTGGTATTTATGGCTTGGTAATTGCATTAATCTTATTATTTGCTAATCCACTATTTGGATAAGAATATTTGAAGATGAATAAATATTTATTCATCTTCCTTTAATTATTTTAGAGATTTATTTTTTGTTACATAGTGGTTGTGAAGGGGGGTAACAATAATTGATTTCTTTAGATTTAACTACATTTGTTCTTCAACTGATTAACTTTATGGTATTATACTTTGTTTTAAAACGCTTCTTATTTGAGCCAATAACTAATCTTATGAATGATCGTTCTGAAAAAATTTCAAACCAGATAGATCAGGCTATTGAGCGTGAGAATGAAGCTGAACAGTTAAAAGCTGAATACCAAGAAAGATTACAAGATGCTAAGGCTGAAGCCCAAGATATAATTGAAGAAAGTCGTCGTAGAGCCCAAAGAAATAAAGAAGATATTATTAATGAAGCAAAGTTTGAAGCTAACAAGAAGATTGAAAGAGCAGAGAAGGAAATTGCTCGTGCTAAACAACAAGCTGTTGACAGCTTAAAAGATGAAGTAACAAATATCTCAATTCAAATGACTAAACAACTATTAGAGAAATCTATTAATAAAGAATTACAAGAGAAGACAATCGAAAGTTATATTGAAGGAATAGATAAAGATAAGTTGGGTGAGCTAGGATGCTAAGAAACCAAGTAGCTGAAAGATATGCTCAAGCTTTATTTGATTTAGCTATGGAAGATAAGGCTTTAGAAGAGACTGAAAATCAATTCCATGAAATTGTTAATGTTGTTAATAGCAATGATGAGCTTAAGCAATTACTTAACCATCCTAAGCTTAGTAATGATCAGAAGAAGGAAACATTAACAAAGGTATTTGAGAAAGAATTATCAAATTATCTAATGAACTTTATTAAAATATTGATAGATAAGGGTAGGGTAGATTATTTGCAAGCAATCTATCAACAATTTAAAAAATTAGTCGATACTCAACAAAATAGACTAGAGGTTCAAGTTATTTCGCCAATCAATTTATCAGAGAAATATCAAGATAAATTAAAATTAAAATTAGAAGATACCACTAAAAAAGAGGTTGCTTTAAAATTAAAGGTTCAGCCAGAGCTATTAGGTGGGTTAATTTTAAAGATTGGTGATAAGGTAATTGATGGAAGTTTATTAAATCATCTTAAAAAGCTTGAAAATACATTAAAAGGTTTAGAAGTAAGCAAGTTAGGGGTGAAAATAGATGAATCTTAGACCTGAAGAAATCAGTTCTATAATTAAAGAACAGATAAAAAATTATAATGTAGAACTAGAAGTAAAAGGTGTAGGAACTGTACTTAATGTTGGTGATGGAATTGCCAGAATTCATGGCTTAGAAGATGCTATGGCTGGTGAGTTGTTAGAATTTGATAGTGGTGTTTATGGAATGGCACTAAACTTAGAGGAAGATAGTATAGGTTGTGTTATCTTAGGTGATGAATCTAAGATTGAAGAGGGAGATACTGTAAATAGAACTAATAAAATTGTAGAGGTACCTATTGGTCAAGAATTAAAAGGTCGTGTTGTTAATGCTTTAGGTCAACCTATCGATGGAAAAGGACCAATTAATAGTGATAAAGCTAGACCAATTGAGTCTGAGGCACCAGGAATTGTTGATCGTCAGCCAGTAAAACAGCCATTACAAACAGGTATTAAAGCAATTGACTCTATGGTACCAATTGGTAAGGGTCAACGTGAATTGATTATCGGTGACCGCCAAACTGGTAAAACAGCTATCGGAATCGACACTATTATTAATCAAAAGGGTAAAGATGTAGCATGTATTTATGTAGCAATTGGGCAGAAATCTTCTACAGTAGCTCAGATTGTAAATAAATTAGAAGAATCAGGTGCAATGGAATATACAACAGTAGTTTCAGCATCTGCTAGTGAACCAGCTCCATTACAATATCTAGCTCCTTATGCAGGTTGTACTATTGGAGAAGGATTTATGTATGAAGGAGAAGATGTTTTAGTTGTATATGATGATCTATCTAAGCATGCTGTTGCTTATCGTGAAATGTCATTGCTTTTAAGAAGACCACCAGGACGTGAAGCTTATCCAGGTGACGTATTCTACTTACACTCTAGATTATTAGAGCGTGCTGCTAAATTAAATGATGAATTAGGTGCAGGTTCTTTAACTGCTTTACCTATCATTGAAACACAAGCAGGAGATATCTCTGCATACATCCCTACAAATGTAATCTCCATTACCGATGGACAGATATTCTTAGAAAGTGAATTATTTTATTCTGGTGTTAGACCAGCGGTTAACGTAGGATTATCTGTATCTCGTGTAGGTGGTAATGCACAGATTAAAGCGATGAAATCTGTTGCAGGAACATTAAAACTAGATATGTCCCAATATCGTGAATTAGAAGCCTTTGCACAGTTTGGTTCTGACTTAGATGAAGCTACTCAAAAGAGATTAGCTCGTGGTGAAAGAATCGTAGAGGTATTAAAACAAGAGGAGACAGGTCCACTAGAAGTAGAGGATCAGGTTATTATTATCTATACAGTAACTAATGGATACTTAGATGATATTCCTGTTGAAGATGTTAGAAGATTTGAGAGAGAGTTTATTAAATTTATGCAAGATACTCATCCAGAAGTGGGAGAAGCTATTGTTGAAAGTGGTAAGTTAGAAGAGGATACAGAAGAGAAGTTAAAAGCTGCAATTAAAGAATTTAAAGATACTTTTGCTACTAGCAAGGATAAAGCAACTGCCTAATTGGTCTTCTTTTGCTAGGAAAGTGAGGTGATTTGACGATGGCAAGTATGCGGGATATTAAGCGGCAGATTACTAGTGTTGAGAGTACTAAGAAGATAACTAGAGCTATGAAGATGGTTGCTGCTGCTAAGTTGAGAAAGTCCCAAGAAAGAGCAGAAAGTGCTAAACCTTTTTTCGATAAAACTAAGGAGACTTTAGCTGATATTACAGCTAGAATAGATGATGATTTACATCCTCTACTTGAAAAACGTGATGTCAAAAAGGTAGGGTATGTATTTATTACTGGTGATCGTGGATTATGTGGTGCATATAATAGCCGTGTAATTAAAAAGGTTGAAACTGGTTTAAAGGAATCTGATAAAGATACTGCTTTAATAAGCATTGGTAAAAAAGGAAGAGACTACTTTAAAAATAAAGTAGAGATTATCTCTGAATATATTGAAATTGAAGATGCTCCAGGTTTCTCTACAGCTACTAATATTGCTAATGAATTGGTAGAGCTATATACTGAAGGTATTTTAGATGAGATTCATTTAGTTTATACTGAATTTAATTCTGTAGTTAGCCAAAGTGTAGAGTCAATGCAGTTGTTACCTATTGAGCCACCAGAATCAGGAAAGGTAAATGACTCAGAGGAGAGCTATCTTTATGACCCATCAGCAGAAGAGGTTCTATCTGCTGTGTTACCACAATATTTGAAGAATATTATCTTTGGTGCCTTGATACAATCAAAAGCTAGTGAATTTGCTTCTCGAATGACAGCAATGGATTCAGCTACAGATAATGCTGAAGATATGATTGAAAAGCTAAAATTATCTTATAACCGGGCTCGTCAAGCAGCTATTACTCAAGAGTTATCGGAGATTGTTGGAGGCGCAGAAGCATTAGAATAGTAAGTCAGGAGATTTCATAATTACTATTTGATTGTACATTTTATATAATTTATTCCAAAAGCACTAACTATAATAATTTAACTCCATAAATTTCAATTTATGAAATTGACTGAAGTTAAAGGAGGTATTAGAATGAGTGGAGAGAATAACTCACCTCAAAATATTGGGCGAGTTGTAGAGATTATTGGTCCAGTAGTTGAGGTTGAATTTAGTAATGAACAGCTACCTGAAATCAATGGTGCGATAAAGATTGTAGATGAAGAACATGATAAAGAAGTAGTTATTGAGGTTATGCACCAAGTTGGTGATAACCGTGTAAAAGGTGTATCTATGAGTTCTACTGATGGATTAAGAAGAGGTATGAAGGCTATCGATTTGGGTGGTCCTATCTCTGTGCCAGTAGGAGAAGAATGCTTAGGTCGTATATTCAACGTATTAGGAGAGCCTGTTGATAATTATGGTGATGTTAATACTGATAAGCGTCTTCCTATACATAGAGAAGCACCAAGTTATGAAGAGCAAGATACATCAACTGAAATTTTTGAAACAGGAATTAAGGTTATTGACTTATTAGCACCTTACTCTAGAGGTGGTAAAGTAGGTTTATTCGGTGGTGCTGGTGTTGGTAAAACAGTATTAATTCAGGAATTAATCAATAATATTGCTACTGAGCATGGTGGTTACTCTGTATTTACTGGTGTAGGTGAGCGTACTCGTGAAGGTAATGATTTATGGTTAGAATTCCAAGAAGCAGATATATTAGATAAAGTAGCTTTAGTTTATGGTCAAATGAATGAACCTCCTGGAGCAAGAATGAGAGTTGGTTTAACTGGTCTGACTATGGCTGAATACTTCCGTGATGAAGCTGGTAAGGATGTATTATTATTTATCGATAATATCTTCCGTTTTGTTCAAGCTGGTTCTGAGGTATCAGCATTATTAGGAAGAATGCCTTCAGCGGTAGGTTACCAACCAACTTTAGCAACAGATGTTGGAGAATTACAAGAGAGAATCACATCTACTAAGAAAGGGTCTATCACTTCGGTACAGGCAGTGTATGTACCTGCAGATGACTTAACTGACCCTGCTCCAGCAACTACCTTTGCTCACTTGGATGCAACTACAGTATTATCAAGACAGATCTCTGAAAAAGGTATCTATCCTGCAGTTGATCCATTGGATTCTACTTCTACTATTTTAAGTCCTAGTGTTGTAGGAGAAGACCATTATAATGTTGCACGTAGAGTACAGGAAACATTACAAAAATACAAAGATTTACAAGATATCATTGCTATTTTAGGTATGGATGAATTATCTGAAGATGATAAATTAGTTGTATCTCGTGCACGTAAGATTGAGCGTTTCTTATCTCAGCCGTTCTCTGTAGCAGAGCAATTTACTGGTATGGAAGGTAAGTATGTACCAGTTAATGAGACTGTACGTGGCTTCAAAGAGATCCTAGAAGGTAAGCATGATGACTTACCAGAAGAGGCTTTTCTTTTTGTTGGTACAATAGATGAAGCTGTAGAAAAGGCTGAAAAAGCAAAAGGTCGTGATTAATCATGTCCACAATGAAACTTAGTATCATTACACCAGAAAAGGTGGTCTATGATGGAGAAGCATCTATGGTAACTGTAAGAACTATAGATGGTGATAGAGGATTTTTGGCAGAACATCAACCTTTAGTAACAGGTTTAGATATTGGTCAGATTAAAATCAAAAATAATGATCAAGAGAAGATATTAGCATCTAGTACAGGTTATATTGAAGTAAAACCTGAAGAGATTAATATCTTGGTTGATACTGCTGAATACTCTGATGAGATTGATGTGGACCGGGCAGAATCTGCCAAAGAAAGAGCTGAAAAGCGATTATCTAAAGATGATAGCTCAATTAATTCTAAAAGGGCTGAGATTGCTTTAAAGAAGGCTATGAATAGATTGAAAGTCAGTAAAGGCAGAAATTTTGAGTAAGAGATTAAAATCTCTTGCTCTTTTTTTATTAGGGTGGTAAATTATAGTATAGATGTTTGGAGCTGTTATATTTGGTTTTACACTGAAAAGTTATTAGTAGACCTTTTTAAATATAATATTAATATTTATGGAATAATGATAGATGAAGAAAGAAATTTAATGGGGTGAAGATATGACTGAAGAGAAGGATATCCAGCAAGAAGCCATAATAGGCAATCAAGGTAAAAGTGATTTAGAACAGAGGGTTAGTGCAGGAATTCATGGTGGTTTTGAATTGAAAAAAGGTGAGAAGAACAGGTTTTTAGGTGAGTTTAGAGAAAGAGTTTTAAAGGCTTTAACTTTTGAACAAGTTGAAGAGCCAGGTACATATCCAGAGGTTTTAAAAGCTATTAAAAAGAGAGAAGCAAAGAAATTAATAATTAATCGGAAAGTAGATATGGAAAGAGCTAAAGATTATATTAAACTGGCTAGAGAGCATGATTTATCCTTTAAAAAAGTAGATTCACCAGATTTTAAAGGGGATATAGCCTTAGTTGTGGTAAGTGATCATGCTGTTAATCAGAGTGATATTTTTATCAAGGATAGGGCAACTAGTTTAAAAGAGAAGGGGTTACCAGTAGAACTAATCAATGCTAGGGGAGGGAAGATTTGTGAAGATTGTTATCAGATAATAGGAGAAAAAGCATCAGAGGAATTAGTAAATTATCAAAAAATGAACTGGTTAGATAAGATTATAGGAAAAAAATGTCCTGCTAATCATTAATTACTTGATGAAATTTTATAATTAAAGAAGGAACTAAGTAAAGAACCAAGAAGATAATTAGTGACTTGCGATAAATTTGATTAGGAGGATTAAGATGAGTTTTCTAATAGTAGAGGGAGTAAGTAAACTAAAAGGTATGGTCAGTATTAGTGGTGCTAAAAATGCTGCCTTACCAATTGTTATGGCTGCATTGATAGGAGAAGGAGAAAGCATTTTAGAAAATATTCCTAATTTAAGAGATATAAATAATTTAATTAAGATATTAGATTCTTTGGGATCTAAAACGGAGTATAATAATAATATCTTAAAGATTAATACAGATACCATTAATCGTTTAGATATACCTTATGATTTAGCTAGGAAGATGCGAGCCTCTTATTATGTTCTTGGAGCATTACTAGCTCGTTTTGGGCAGGCGTCTACCTCGTTACCAGGTGGTTGTGAAATAGGAAGTAGACCTATTGATTTACACCTAAAAGGATTTAAAGCATTAGGTGCCAAGATAAATATAGAGCATGGTGTAGTAGAAGTTAAGGCAGATAAACTAATTGGAGCTAAGATTTATTTAGATTATCCAAGTGTAGGTGCTACATCAAATATTATGATGGCAGCAGTTAGAGCAAAAGGGCAGACGATTATTGAAAATGCTGCTAGAGAGCCTGAGATTATTGATTTGGCTAATTACCTAAATGTAATGGGAGCTAAGATTAAAGGTGCTGGGACAGATATCATCAAGATTGAGGGTGTAAAAAGGTTACAAGGAAGTGAATATACTATTATTCCTGACCGAATTGAAGCAGGTACTTATATGATGGCTGCTGCTATTACAGAAAGCGACTTGTATATAGATAATGTATTAGTAGAACATGTAAAGCCATTGATTGCTAAATTAAGAGAGATGGGTGTTAGGGTAAAGGAAGATGTCAATAGTGTCAGAATAATTTCTGATGGTAAACTAAAGTCTGTTGATATGAAGACTTTACCTTATCCTGGCTTTCCTACAGATATGCAAGCACAGTTTATGGCTTTATTGACCCAAGCTCAAGGGGCTAGTATGGTAATAGAGACCGTCTTTGAGAATAGGTTTGGTCATGTTGATGAATTAAAGCGAATGGGAGCAGATATCAAGATAGATGGCAGATCTGCTATTGTTAAAAAATCCAATTTAACAGGAGCTAAAGTTAAGGCGACTGACTTAAGAGCTGGAGCGGCTTTGATTATAGCAGGATTGGCAGCAGAAGGAGAGACTGAGATTAGTGATATTTATCATATTGAGCGTGGATATGAGAATATATTAGACAAGTTACAGAGTATTGGTGTAAATATTAGAAAAGTTAATTGTTAGATTTAAGACTTTAATATTAGAAAAGAAGGTAACCATAGCTATGGTTACCTTCTTTTTTTAGATACATATTTAAAGTTATACTATAGGTTTGTTACTCTAGAATTTAAATATAAGATTATATGGGTATATTGCGACAGTTTTCATACCTCACCCTAGCCCTTCAGGGTTTAGCAACCCTTCATACAAAACCAGTCTCTCCTATTCTTAGGAGAGGGAACAAAATAAAAATCTAATTCCCCCTCTCATTAGATAGGGAGAGGAGGTTAGGGGGTGAGGTCTGAGATTTTGAACTTAATTGTTAACTGTCAACCGTCAACTGTACACTAAAGTAGAAACTGTCGCATTATCTATCTATTAAGACATATTTAAATTGTTTGGTTATAATCATTAAGAAATCTTAATGACTAGTTGTTGCTTTAAAGGTATTGTAAATTTGTTCTATAATATCATAGTACTATCATTACATAAATATTAATAATTGGGTTATTAGGAGGAGGGATATTGAAAAGAATAATATTATTTATTATGATTTTGAATTTAATATCTATAATTATTATTCCAACTTTTATCATGATTTCTTTGAATATATTTAAAGCTAATCAATATAAAATAGATATTTATAATACTAGGACAGAAGATTATATGGAACTGGACTTAGATGAGTATCTGAAAGGAGTAGTTGCTGCTGAGATGCCAGCTAAATTTGAGATAGAGGCTTTAAAGGCTCAAGCTGTAGCAGCTAGGACATATACCTTAAAAAAAATAAAGTCTAATAAATTAACTACTGACAGTAATCGTGATCAAGCTTGGTTATCTAAAAAGGAGCTAAAAGAGAGATGGGGAAATAAATATATCTTATACTGGTCAAAGGTATCAGCAGCAGTTGAAGAGACCAAAGGGCTAGCATTATTTTATGAAGATGAGTTAATTAGTGCAGTATACCATTCAAGTAGTGGAGATTATACAGAAGATGCTATAGCAGTTTGGGGTAACTCTGTACCTTATTTACAGAGTGTACCTAGCTATTATGAAGAAGCATCCCCTTATTATAGTAAGCAGAAGTTTTATTCAATTAATGATATCTGTCGTGTATTAGATCTTGAAAGAAATGATATAGATAATATTAATATACTTAAGAGAAGCTCTGGTCATAGGGTATTAAGGTTAAAGATGGGAAGAAAAATATTTTCTGGTAAAGAATTAAGGCAGAAGCTAGGTCTACCTTCAACTAACTTTAGTGTTAAAAGGGAAGGTGAATTTTTAAAGTTTAAAACCTCTGGATATGGTCATGGGGTAGGTATGAGTCAATATGGTGCTAATGGAATGGCCAAGAATCAATATGATTTTAAAGAGATACTGTTACATTATTATCCAAATACACAACTAAAAATGTTTTGGTAATTTATTAATTATATGTATAAAAGACTCACTTCTGGATACCATAATTTTGGAGGTGAGTTTTATGAGTAAAAAATTTGAAAAATGGCCCTTTTCTATTATTTTAGACAAAAAGAAAATTAAGTTAAAGGATAAGGTTAAAGGCTTAAAGTCATGGAAGTGGATTTATCTAGTTGTAATCATCTTTTTTATGGTCTTAGGTGGTATGTATGCTTTCTATCAAGAGAATTATTTTTCCTTAACAGAAGAACCACATTTTGAAAGAACAAGTGGTCAAGAGAAGGAAGCAAGGGTAGAGATAATAGATGTTAAAGAGGATTTAGATAATTATAAGTTAGATAGGGAAGAGATTACTATACCTTCATCACTAAAAAATACTGAAGAAAATAGTGTTAAACAAGAAGATATTCCTGCTATAAAGGTTATAGCTAAACCAACAAGTATTGAAACTTTTGGTAGTTTAATTAAACCTATTGATAGTAATATTATCTTGTCTTGGAATGAACCCTATAAAGATAGGGTTTTAGATGCTTGGAAGTTTAATAGTGGGGTGGACTTTAAAGCTGAAATAGGTACTAAGATTAAGGCGGTTCAAGATGGGATAGTAGAAGAGATTATTAAAGATGATTATCAAGGGACAACTGTTATTATTAAACATAATGATACTTTCAAAACCTTATATGGAAATTTACAGAATATTTATTTAGAAGAGGGAGAAAAAATCAGTACAGGTCAAGCATTAGGTGAAGTTGGTGATAGTGGATTAAGTGATGAGAGTAAATTGCACTTTGAAGTAATTAAAATAGAAGATGGGCAAGAAAAGAGAATATCTCCATTACAATATTTAAAATAATTTACTTTTTTTAGAATATTTGTCCTCCTTAATATCATATGTATATATTAAGATTTGAACTTTTAAGGAGGACAAGTTAATGAAAGATTATATTCACCGTAGAGTAATGGAAGTTTCTGAGTATATAATTGAAACCAAAGCAACAGTAAGGCAAGCTGCTAAAGTATTTGGGGTTAGTAAAAGCACTATTCATAAGGATATTACTGAGAGGTTAGATAAGATTAATCCTCAATTGGCTGATGAAATTAAAGATATTCTAGAGTATAATAAATCAGAAAGGCATTTTAGAGGTGGAGAGGCTACTAGAAAAAAATATCTAAAAAAGAAAATATCTAAGTAATACAGAGGGGTTGGTAATTATACCAATCTCTTTTTTTTTAAATTAAATTAATATAAAGGATTTTTGCTCTAAATGTATAATTCATTAAATAAGGTTAATCCAGAAAGGGGGGCTTTATATGATAAGAGGTTTATACACATCTGCAGCTGGTATGGAGAATGCTTTATTAAAGAATAATACCATCTCTAATAATTTAGCTAACATCAATACACCAGGATATAAGAAGCAGATAACAATTGAAAAATCTTTTTCTAACAAACTATTAAATAAAATTTATAATAATGTTACTACTATAGGAAAAGTTGGTACTGGAGTAGGGATAGATAGAATAGCCAATGATTTTAACACAGGTAGTTTTAAAGAAACTGCGAATACCTTTGATTGGGCAATAAAGGGTGAGGGGTTCTTTGCTATTCAGACTCCACAAGGAATAAGATATACTCGCAATGGTAATTTTACGATAAATAATCAAGGACAAGTTGTTACTCAAAATGGTCATTTAGTTATGGGTGAAGGTGGTATACTACAGATTCCTAATGGAGGTAAAGTCAATATAGATGACAATAATATAGTGGTTGATGGCAAGGCCTTAGGTAGGGTTCAAATTGTAAGTTTTGCTAATAAATCAGGATTGATTAAAGAAGGAGATACATTATTTAGAAGAGGACCAGAGGTTGGTGGTACATTTAGAGCTACAGGAGAGATAGTACAAGGTTTTTTAGAGGAATCTAATGTTAGTGCTGTTCAGGAGATGATCAAAATGATTGATAATAGTAGAGTATATGAAGCTGACCAGAAGGTAATTCAAGCTCATAATGATACTTTGGGTAAGGCTGTTAATGAAGTAGGGAAGGTATAGTAGTTAAGTGATGAACAAGTTATTTAAAAGATATTTTTGAATTGAGATATTTATATAGAAATTATTATTAAGGAGTGAATAAAGATGATTAGATCATTATGGAGTGCTTCATCAGGAATGAGAGCTCAACAACTTAATATGGATACAATCTCTAACAACTTAGCAAATGTTAATACTAATGGGTTTAAAAAATCTAGGGTAAGCTTTCAAGATTTGATGTATCAAACTTTACGCCAAGCAGGAACACCAAATAGTCAGGGTTCACAGGTACCTACATCTATAGAGGTTGGACATGGTGTCCGTCCAGCTGCTACTCAAAAACTATTTGGACAAGGTAGCTTAACAAGTACAGAAAATCCCTTAGATATAGCAATAGAAGGTAATGGTTTCTTCCAAGTTGGATTGCCAGATGGAACTATAGGTTATACTAGAGATGGTTCTTTTAAACTAGATAGTAATGGTCAGGTAGTAACTTCAGATGGTTACTTACTACAACCTGTAATTACTATTCCAGCTAATGCTACAGAGATTATGATTAATGAAGAAGGGATGGTATCATATCTAGAACCAGGAAATGATGCTCCTCAGGATGCTGGACAGATTGAGTTGGTTAACTTTTCTAACCCAGCAGGATTAACAAGTATGGGTCAGAATATCTTTAAAGCAACAGGTGCTTCTGGTGAGGCTATGATTGGTATACCAACTCAAGATGGCTATGGGTCTATTGCTCAAAGATTTTTAGAGAGTTCAAATGTTAAGGTTGTAGAAGAGATGGTAGATATGATTGCTGCACAGAGAGCTTATGAAATTAATTCTAAAGCCATAAAAGCATCTGATGAGATGTTACAACAAGCTAACTCACTAAAAAGATAGGGGTTAAACAATGAGAAATAAAATAACAGTTGTAAGTTTGTTTTTATTGTTCTTGATAATGAGCACAGGTGTTTTAGCTGTTAATAATAGGATAGTTATTCCTAATAAGGTTAAGGTAAGGGAAGTAGATGTTAAATTAGGTGATATTGCTTCTATAAGTGGAGATTCTACTTTTCAAAATAAAGTAAAGAATATTATTTTAGGACAAGCACCTTTACCTGGATATCAACGGATCATTTATCGGGATGAAGTAATTTATGCTCTAAGGGCTCTAAAGATTAATTTAACTCAAGTAAATCTTAATATACCTTATCAATTTACAGTAGTATCAGATTATAAAGAGCTATCTATTAATAGCTTAATTGATTTAGGTAAGGATTATATTTATAATTCTTTACCTTATAACCAAGAAGAGATTAAGGTGGATGTAATAAATCCACCTCAAGATTTGATGGTACCCTATGGTGATTTGAAATTAGAGATAGGTGAATTTTATCAGGGTAATTTAGTAGGGACTACTACTATCCCTATTGAAATAGTAATTGAAGATGAGGTTTATAGAAGGGTCTATATCCAATATAAGGTAGGAGTTTTACAGAAAGTCTTTGTTGCAAAAGGACCAATTCAAAAAGACCAATTGATTAGTGGTGATTTATTTGAAGTAGAGGAAAGGTTAATTAATACATTAAATCACCAATTTATTGATATCAATACTGATTTAAATGGTAAGAGAATGAAGATACCTTTGGATATGGGACGTCCTTTATTAAAGAGTATGGTAGAGATGCCACCTCTGGTAGAGAGGTGGAAGGAGATAACTATCATTGCTAGAGTTGGTGGTGTTGAAGTGACTACTACAGGTAAGTCCTTACAGCAGGGTCACCTTGGTGATACAATTAAAGTCCAGAACATAAATAGTAGGGAGACAATTAAAGCCAGGGTTATTGCTAAGGATACGGTAGAAGTCCTTATCAATTAAAGGGGAGTGAAATAATGTTTAAACAGGGATGGTTTATTAAAGGTATATTATTTATGCTATTAAGTGCTTTGCTCCTAATAAATAATAATGTTCAAGCTACTTCTTTATGGAATGATAATTCTGAATCAATATTTACAGATGATAAAGCTAATCAAGTTGGAGACCTTTTAACTATAATTATTAAAGAAAGTACTACAGCCAGTCAACAAGCCAGTACTGATGCCTCTCAGAGTAGTCAGGCTAATGTAGGTGCTGGAAGTGGTATTTTAAACTTTATTAAAGCTTTTGGTGTCAATCAAAGTGATACTAATAGTGCTACAGGTTCAACAAGTCGTAGTGGTAGCTTAGATACTAAGATAACGGTACAGATTGTAGAAATCTTACCTAATGGTAATTTTAAGATTAGTGGTAAAAAGCATATTACTATAAATAGTGAAAAGCAAGAGGTAGAGATGACAGGAATTGTAAGACCAAATGATATTAATGCTGATAATACAATTGATTCGACCTATGTTGCTAATGTTAGTATTAATTATGAAGGTAAAGGAGCAATTGGCGATAAGCAAAGACCAGGTATTATCAACCGTATTTTAGATTGGTTCTTCTAGGGAGAGAGGATAAGATGCAGAAGATAAAGAGCTTTTTTTATATGTTATTAATTATATGTTTTTTTAGTAGTTCTGTTTTAGCCCTAACCCCTGATCAAGAGAGTATTAATGATCCTTTAGTAAGGATTAAAGATATTACTAGAATTAAAGGGGTTAGAGATAATCAACTAATAGGTTATGGTCTGGTAGTTGGTTTAAATGGAACTGGTGATAGTAAGAGTAGCCAGTTTACAGTACAGTCAGTAGCAAATATGTTAAGTAATTTCGGCATAATGGTAAATCCTGGAGATTTGGGTACGGACAATGTTGCGGCAGTTATGGTAACAGCTACTTTACCTCCTTTTGTTCATGAAGGAAGTGAAATTGATGTTACCTTGTCTTCCATTGGTGATGCTGATAACTTACAAGGTGGAACCTTATTAATGACTCCATTACATGGACCAGGAGGTAATGAAGTTTATGCAGTGGCACAAGGACCTGTTTCTATAGGTGGTTTTAATGAAGGTGGTGGCGGAAATCAAGTGAAGCAGAATCATACTACAGTAGGTAGAGTTCCTAATGGAGCTTTAATTGAGAAGGAAGTTCCTATGAGTTTTACAAATAATAAGCATATTACTTTGGTTTTAGCCAACCCTAATTTTGCTACTGCACAGAGGATTTCTGATGTGATTAATGGAACCTTTGGATATACTCCACAAGGTGGCTATTATGCTCAGGCTATTGATGCTGGTCAAGTTGAGGTCAAAGTACCTAATTATTATGAGAATAAGGTTGTTAATTTTATCTCTAGACTTGAACAATTAGAAGTTAGACCAGATACAGAAGCCAAAGTTGTTATTAATGAGAGAACAGGAACAATTGTTATGGGACATAATGTCCGTTTATCAAAAGTTTCAGTAGCCCATGGCAATTTAACAGTAACTATTGCAACTCAAGAGAATGTAGTTCAGCCAGATCCTTTTACAGATGGTCAAACTGAGGTAACTGAAGAGACTGATATTAATGTAGCAGAAGAAGATAGTAGATTAATGGTTTTACCAAAGGGTTCAAGTATTTCTGATGTAGTTAAGGGATTAAATGCTGTGGGTGCAAGCCCTAGAGATATTATTGCTATTTTACAAGCAATTAAACAAGCTGGTGCATTACATGCTGAATTAGAAATTATGTAAGGTTGTGATTATTTATGAAAATAAATTCTGATTTTTCTCTTAACCAATTACAAATTAAGCAAAATAATTTAATTGAGGCAGAGAACAAATTTAAAGGTTTATTAGCTAAAAAAATAGATAAATCTGGAGAAGGTAATGATAAAATAGCAGAAGACGAAGAATTAAGAAAGGTAAGCCAAGACTTTGAGGCTATATTTGTAAATATGATGTTTAAGCAGATGAGAAGTTCTGTCTTTAAATCTGGTCTATTAGATGGTGGAATGAGTAGAGAAATTTTTGAAGATATGTATTACAATCAAATTTCTAAATCTGCTGCTGAGAATAATGAATTAGGAATAGCGGAGATGATTTATCAGCAACTCAGTAATAAATCATAACTAATACCTATATTTATATAAATATAGGTAAAACTAGATAGTAAGGTATTGGTCTTATAAGAAGGGATGGGATTTTATTGCGAATAACCTTAAAGATAATTGCTATATTGCTACTATGTATTACTCTGTCAAATATAGCTATAGCTAAAACAGAGATCATGTCGTTATCAGAGGTTAGACCTGGGATGAAGGGTACAGGAAAAACAGTATTAAGAGGTAACAAGATTGAAGAGTTTGATGTAGAGGTTGTTAGTGTATTAACAGATCAACCTGGTCAAGATTTAATTTTGGTTAAGACAAGTGGAGAGGTAATAGATAGAACTGGTGGAATTGCTTCAGGAATGAGCGGGAGTCCAGTCTATATTGGTGGAAGATTAATTGGAGCAGTAGGCTATGGGTGGCAATTAGCTGACCATAAGATTGGTATGGTAACTCCAATAGAAAGCATGTTAGATATCTTTGAATTGGATAAAAAAAGAGAGATTAAAGATGTTATAGATTTAAAAGAACCAATTAAAATAGGCGATAGAGAGTATAAGAGAATATATTTTGCTGAAGATTCTCAAGAAGTGGATGATAGGGAGGCTATGGTGGCTACTCCTGTTTCTACTCCATTAATGGTGAGCGGAATAAAGGGTAGAGCTAAAGATAGATTGGCTGAAAGTCTAGAAGGATATGAGTTAGTCCCAATTAATGGAGGAGGAGTATCCTCTTTAGAAGAAGATACTAATTTAGAACCAGGAAGTGCTGTGGCTGTACAATTAGTCAGAGGAGATATCAATGTATCGGCCATTGGAACAGTAACTTATCGTGATGGAGATAAGATTTTAGCCTTTGGACATCCTTTTTTGTCTAAGGGAAGTGTGAATTATCTATTATCTTCAGCCTATATTCATCAGATGGTGACCAGTATTAAGATGCCGTTTAAGCTTGGTTCACCAGGGAAACTTAAGGGAATTATTACTCAAGATAGAACTGCTGGAATAGCAGGGAAGGTAAATGAATTTCCTAATGTAGTCCCTTTAGAAGTTAATGTTTTTGATCATGATTTAAATAAAAAAGAGGTATATAATTTACAGATAGTACAGAGTGAAGATTTAATAGAAGGGTTGGCTTCTTCTGCAGTATTGCAAGTAATTGATAGTACCATCGACCGAACAGGTGAAGGAACAGCTAAAGTAAGTATAGAGATTTTGGGCAATAAATTACCTAATAATATTATCAGCTTAGAGAACTTATACTATAGTCCTAATGATATTGCTGCTACATCTTTAAGTGATTTTCTACAAAGCTTAAGTCTAATTCTTCATAATCCTTTTACAAAGGTAAACCTAGCTAATATTAAATTTAATATTGATATTGAAAAAAGGGCTAAGGTTGCTTTGATAGAAGAGATTAAATTAGATAAAGAGCAGGTAGCACCTGGAGAAGAGGTAGAAGCTGAGATAACATTAAGACCTTACCGTGAAGATTTAATAACTAAGAAGGTTAAAATAGAGATACCACAAGATATTGAAGATGGAAAATTAGAGGTACATGTTTTTAGTGGTCAGGAAGCTAACTTGAATCGCTTTACACCACAAGAAGAGGAAAAGAGTTCAAAAGCTAACAATATTAAGAGTTTAGATGAGCTAATAGAGGTTTATCAGCAGCAGAATAAGAATAATCAACTTGTAATTGAATTAAGGCCTTCATATACGCCGCCAAGCAATATAGAGAATTCTGAAGATAAAGCTAAAGATGAAGAAATTAAAGAAGAGAAGTTAGAACTTGCAGAAGAAGTTGTTGATACTAGTTATGTTTTAGAAGGAACATTAATGGAAGAGATAGAGATTATAACTAAAGAAGAAATTAAATAATTACTATAAAAAGCTCCTCGATTAGAGGAGTTTTTTTTTTATGGTAAGATGTTTTAGTTATATCAATAAATAACTGGTAGAATCTATTGCAAGAGTTATTAAAATGTAATATTATTAAATTAGTTTGGATTAGACTGGAGGAAAAAGATAATGAATTTTAAAGTTGTACAGTCTAACAGGGTAAAGGTTATAGTGTTGGCAATATTCTTCTTTATGTTGTCAACTTCATTATATCTGTTATATACAAACCGTAATCTGTTATTTGATAAGGTGAAATATGAAGTTATAAATCTTTTAGATAAGAAATTACAAATGGATATTAAAATTGAAGATGTTAAAATTAAAGGGATAAATAAAATCCTGATTGAAGGAATTATTATTAAGGATGACCATTCTAATAATTTATTAGAGGTTGAAGGGATAGAGGTCAGTTATAGTATTAAAGACCTTATCTTTAAATCATTTAATCCTCTTAAGAGTATTACAGAAGTTAGGGTTATTCGCCCTGATATTATGATTTCAAAAGAGGGAGAGTGGAACTTTAGTTCTTTAACTAATAAATTTACTCCTTCAGATAAAACAGAGGTTAGTACTAGTTTAGAAATGAAATCCTCAATTTATATTGAAGAAGGTAAGCTTGAATATAATACTCCTGAATTTAAGGATAAATTAACTGATATTTCTGGACGAGTTGATTTGGCCAAAGAGATTAAGTTTGATCTAGAAGCTAGATTAAGTTCCTTGTCAGAAAAAATCTTGGAATTAAGAGGAAGAATAAAAGATAAGAGTTATGAAGGAGAGCTTGTTTTTGATGGAATAAAACTATCTAGAATAAAAGATAAATTTGATATTTCACAATTAGAGAATATCAGTTTTAAGGGTGATATAACAGGTAAAGCGGATATTAAAGGGGTATTAGGTAAGATACCTAATTATTCTATTACTTTATATTTAAATGATGGATTTATCTCTAAAGATGATATTGATGTAACAGGGGTAGAAGGTTATTTTGGAATCAATAGATATGGAGTAAAAGTTAATAAATTAGTTGCTAATTATAAAAAATTTCCAATTGAAGTGAGTGGTGAAGTCTTTAATTGGAGAGATTCTCAACTGAATTTAGAGTATAATTTAGCTGATATTCCATTAGAAGAGTTAACAGAATTATTATCCTATGATGATTTACAAGTAAAGGGTAATGCTAAAGTTTCTGGTATTGTCAAAGGAGAACTAATAAACCCTAGTGTAACTGCTAAAGTTATTATGGATAAAGGGTCAATAAAGGGGGCTACTTTGACTGAATTTACTAGTAAATTTTATTACAAGGATAAGGTAGTTAACCTAGAACAATTGAATTTTAAATATGGTAAAGGAAGTGTTAGTGGTAGAGGAACCATAGCCATGGATGAAGGGCTAAACTATATTTTGTCTACTAACATCAATAATATAGATTTGGCTGATTTAGAGGAACTGTTTGATTATCAGTTGGATGGGATAGGACTGATTAATGGAGAGGCTATGGTCTCAGGTGTAGGTTTTGATAAGAATCAATTAAATATTTTGGGGAATGTTACTTTAACAGATGGTTCTGTTAAAGATTATGTCTTAAATAGCTTAGAGAGTAACTTCTGGTTGACTGATGGTAAATTGTTCCTAAATCATACAGAGTTAATCTCAAATGATACTAAAGTTAATTTGGAAGGGTTGGTTACTTTAGGTGGGAAGTTGAATTTATCTTTAAGAGGAAACAATATAAATTTGAAGAAATTAAATACAATTCATCAGATAGAAGAATTAGATGGTATTGTTGATTTAAGTGGAGAGGTAAGGGGAACTATTTCAAAGCCTGATTTTAAAGGTAAATTTATGATTAATAAATTGACCTATGGTAACTTTGATATAGGTGGTACCTTTGGTAATGTTGGTTTTAATAATAATAAATTGAGTTTAGAAGATGTTCGACTGGTTTCTTTAGCAAGTGAGATATCAGGAAGTATAGATTTTGCAAGCAATAAATCTAACATTATCTTAGATACAAAAGAGATTGGGGTAGAGAAGGTATTAGATATTTTAGGTGTTGATTTATCTTTTGCAGGTACTGCTAAAGGTAGAACTATAATCGAATCCCTTTATCCTAAGTTATCTTTAAAAGGAGAGTTGTTGTTAAGTGATGGCAGGATCTATGGACAAAACTTTGATACTGCTAATTTAGAGTATGCTTATAGAGATGGTGAGTTTATTATTGATAACTTAGAGACTAAATATAACAATACTATTTTAGTGACCAATGGAAATTATGCAGATAATTATTTGGAAATTAATTTTAACAGTGATAAACTTAACTTAGAGGATATAGATCATTATAATTTAAAGGAGATTGGTGTAATAGGAGATAGTGAAGTGGAAGGTAGGGTATATGGAAAGGTTCCTAATTTAAAAGTAGTAGCTAAAGTTAAAAGTGATAGTATTAAAGTTAATGGTGCTGATTTAGGTGATATTTCAGCAAAGCTTAGCTACAAAGATCAGCATCTATATCTAACAAATTTATTATTAGAAAGCTTAGAGAATGTATATAAGATGAGTGGAAGTTTGGATATAGAAGAGAAGAGAATAAAAAGTCTGTTACTCAGTGTTGAACAGGGAGATATTAATTATTTAAATCAATTTATACCCTATGATTTAGATTTACCCTATAAATTTGTAGGTCAAGTTAGAGCATCTGGTCCTATGAAGGAGCCAGTAGTCAATTTAGATTTACTACTATCTGATGAGAATAATATTGGATATCTAGATATTAAAGGAAACTATGTAGTTAATGATGATATTAATATTAAATTATTGGCTAAAGAGTTTGATTTCACTCCGATTAATAATTTGGAGTTAATTCCTTATCAGTTAGGAGGGAAGATTAACCTGACAGGTCAACTCACTGGAACTTTAGATAGATTGAATTTCAATTCTAATATAAAGGTAACCGATGGTAAGGTGAATCAGTTTGGTTATGAACAACTGGTTGGTCAAATTAACTTGATAAATGGATATAAGGTTAGTCTAAATCAGACTCTACAGATTAAAGGGAATAATGTAGTAAGGGCTGAAGGTAATATTCCGTTGAATTCATCTGAAGAATTTCACCTTGATTTAGAGCTAGAAGAAGGAAATTTAAGCCTATTACCTTTAATAGTATCTGATATTAAATCAGCCACTGGAAAGGGAAGGGCTGATATACACTTATCAGGTAATTGGAAATCACCTAAATTGACAGGAGAAGCAGAAGTTATGTCTGGGAATATCTCTTATCCAGAAGTATTAGATAGAGATATAAGTAATTTATCAGGAAAACTTAATTTAACAGGAGAAGAGATTATTATTAAAGATGTTAAAGGCCGTTATGGTGAAGGTAGTTTTAATATTAAAGGTGATGTAGCTTTAGATGGTATTAAGCCATTAAATTATAATATCAAGTTTTCTGGAAAGAATATAGCCTTTGAACATGGATTTGTACAAGCTAAGGGTAATGGAGATATATCAATTACGGGTCCTTTTGCTAAGCCTTTAATTAAAGGATCATTACTAGTTCATGATAGTCACATTGATTTAGGCTTGGATTGGCCAACAGCTGAAAAGAGTAATCAAGGTCCATTAGTTCAACCAAGCTTTGATTTGAGTCTTACTCCAGGTAAGAATGTAAGAGTAGGTAATAATAATATAGATATTTTAATTCAATCTGGAAACTTAAATCTAAAAAATGGAGAGCAAGGCTTAGAGTTAATTGGTAGGTTAGAATCTACTAATGGTCAAATAAGTTATTATAATACAGAGTTTGAATTAGAGAAAGGTGCTGCTACCTTTAACAAATATGACTTGATTCCTAATCTACAAGTAAGGGCTATTACAGAGGTAAAGGCTACCCCAGAGATAAAAGCTAGAACTGGATTTAACGATGTTAAAATTTATCTAGATTTAAATGGGATGGCAACTCAGATGGAGCCTAATATTTACTCTAAACCAGAATTAACAAAAGAAGAAATTATTCTCTTATTGACTAGCCAAGGAGGAATTGGAAGTTTCTTAGAGAAAGACTATGAGGGGGCATTAAAAACTGAAGTATGGAGACTTATTGATGAGAATTTACAAATAGAATTGATTTCTAAATTAGAAAAATCTTTTGAGAAATCCTTAGATTTGGATCAATTTAGAATTAAATCAATTTTAAGTGGGGATGTTAGAATAGAATTAGCTAAATTTGTTACAGACAATTTGATGTTAAAATATGATCATGTCTTTGGTATGGAAGAAGAACACACTTATGGTTTTGAGTATCATTTTGGTGCTGGATTTGATAACTTGCTGATTAATGGTCAGTATGATAGTGAAGAAGAGTATCAATTAGGGGTAGAAGCAAGTATTAATTTTTAGATATTTTAGCGAGTTTTAGCAAAGATATTATTTTATTATAATTCTTAATCGTTATGAAATTTGCTAATTTGTGATTAGTTAATTATTTGTGATAAAATTAAAGCAAGGGGGAGTTTCTTATGTGTAAAAGAATAGGAATAATAGTCTTATCTTTCATCTTAGTAATATGTAATAGTGGTTTATTAATGGCTGAAACTACAAATAATAAAAATATTATTACTGCTATTAAAATAGTGGGTAATAAAGAGATTAAAGATGAAGAGATTTTAGATAAGATTAATACAAAGGTTGGCGATGAGATATCAAATCAGAAATTACAAGAAGATATGAAGTCAGTTTTCGATTTGGGATATTTCTTTGATATACAAGTTTCTTTTAAAAATCATGAAGATGGAGTAATGTTGATTTTTGAAGTGATTGAGAATCCTAAATTATCTCAAATAAATATCAGTGGAAATCATGAGGTCTCTACTGAAGAGTTAAGGGGGATTATTGGAATTAGAACAGGTCAATTATTGAATTTAAATGAATTAGAAAAGGCTAAGCAAGAGATTGAGAAATATTACCGAGAAAAGGGATATATCTTAGCCAAAGTTGTAGATTTAACAATTAAAGAAAAGGATCAATTGCATATAACTATAAATGAGGGTAGACTTAATAATATAATCATTAATACTGATGGTAAAACTAAAGATTATGTTATTAGAAGAGAACTTTCTATTGAAGAAGGACAAGTCTTTAATATTGATCAGGTCTGGAAGGATTTAAGAAAAATTTACAACTTAGGTTTCTTTGAAGAGGTAAAGCCTGATTATAAAGCAGTTGATGGTGATCGACAAGCTGTTGATTTAGTAATTAATCTTAAAGAGGGAAAGACTGGTACCTTTAGTATCGGTGGTGGATATAGTTCTGCATCAGGATTAACAGGTTTGATTGATCTAGAGCAGGATAATTTATTTGGTCGTGGACAGAGTGTTAAGTTGAATTGGGAGTTTGGTGGTAAGAAGAATACCTATGAAGTTGGATTTTATCAACCTTGGGTATTTGGAACAAAAAACAGCCTTAACTTTAACTTATATAATACTGTCCGAGAAGATAAAAATGATAATGATGTTAAAGAAAAGGGTGGTAGTATCACACTAGGAAGACCGATTGCTGAAGATACTAAAGCCTACTTGAAGTATAATTATCAAGATAGTGAATATAAAGAAAAAATTGAAGGTGCAGATACAAATACACAGAAATATAAAGATGTAGATGAAAATACTCGAAGTTTAACCTTTAAGACAATTCGTGATACTAGAGATAACTTCTTAGCTCCTAAAGATGGAGGTCGCCAAGAGGTGTCTATTGAGAGAGCTGGAGGTATTTTAGGAGGAGATGCCGATTTCACTAAATATTATACTGATATTCGTAAGTATATTCCTTCTGGAGAGGATAATAATTGGGCATTCCGTCTAAAATTAGGAGGAAGTAATGGTGATTTGCCTGAAACCAGAGACTTTTATTTAAGAGAGACTTTATTGGATGGTGTAAGAGGTTATGACTATGATTATTATAAAGATCAAGAAGGGTTTGAAGGTGACTCTCTATTCTTAACTAATTTGGAATATCGAATTGGTATTGTAGAGAGTATAACAGGAGTCATCTTTGCTGATGCTGGAAGAACCTTTGAAGATAATCAATTTAGCCTAAATGATATAAAATATTCTACTGGACTTGGAATTAGATTTAATACTCCAATTGGTCAGTTAGGCTTAGATTATGGTTATGCTCCAGAAGGGGATGACGGTAATAAGAGTAGTTTTAGCTTTAGAATAGGTAGTATATTCTAGAAGGGAGATATATTTATTATGAAGAAGAATTTGGTTTTTGGTCTGTTAATATTTGCAGTATTGGGTGCTCTAATTATGATTAATAATCCAGTAGGTGCTCAGAACGATAAGATTACAGAGATTGGTTATGTAGATATGCAAAAAATTTTTGCTAACCATCCAGATAAAGTTGCTTCAGAAGAGAAGTTAAATCAAGAGGCAAAGAGATTACAGAAGCAATTAGAAGAAGAAGCTAAAAATATGACTAAAGAAGAGAGACAAGAGTTATTACAGAAATATCAGCAACAACTCAATACTTTAGAAAGAGAATTAGTAGCTAAAGTAATGGAAGATATCAATAGTAAGGTTATAGAGATAGCAAAAGAGAAGGGTATTACTGTAGTTGTTGATAAACCAGTAGTTATTTATGGTGGGTATGACTTAACTGATGAGGTTTTATCAAGATTAACAACTACTGAGAATGATGAAGAGAATAATACAGAAGAATAACAAAGTAGACAAGAAACTATAATTAAATTATAGTTTCTTGTCTACTAATTAATATTAATTAGTAGTTAGTGTATTATTTATCAAAATATTTAGAAAGTAGGTGTTTTAGGTGTCTCGGCATAACATGAAAAATGTTGGAATAACTTTTTTGATAATTGTAGTATTCTCAGCTATTTTAGCTGGTCAGATTGTAAAGGGCGAGAGACCTAAAGACTCAGCTCAATCTGATATAGGGTTGGTTAATATGGATATGTTAACTAAAGGACATCCATTGACTGAGCAGATTAATCAATTTACAAAACAAATTGCTAACTATAAAGTGATTTTAAATAATGAAAATGAAAATTTACAGAAGTTAAAAGTAGATACAGAAGAGTACTTGGGGAGTTTTAACTCTCAATTAAACAAAAGGTTAGAATTAATTAAAGATAATTCAATGAAAGCAATAGCTGATAAAAGGGAAGAATTAAATAATAAATTGAAGAGATATCATCAGCAACTTAATGATGATATCTCTAATAAATTAATGGCTAAAAAGGAATCTTTAGAGAAGAAATTACAAGATGAGATTTCGGCTTTAAATAATAGTTATCAGAAAGAATTAGATAAGCATAAAGAAGCTTTAAATCAAGAATACAATGACAGAATAATTAATTTAAGATTAAAGCTAAAGTTTAATAGCTTATCTAAAGCAGAGCACAATAAATATTCAGTAGAATTAGAAGAGTTAATGGCAGAAAAGAACGATAAACTAACAGAGAAAGAGAATTATTATAATGAAAGATTAAAGAAGGTTATTGAGGAAAAAGAGTTAGAGTTTGCCAAGAAGATTAAAGAGTATCAAAATAAATTGCAAGAAGAGGCTGAAAAAGCTTATAATAAAAAAGAGGAAGAGATAAGAGCAGAGCTGGCTGATTATTTAAGTAATATGGAAAATAATTTGGAGAAGGATTTGAAGGAAAGAGAAGAGGTATTAAGAGAAGATATGGGAGAAAATCTAGTTTCAGCTGAGAATAGATTAATCTCTAAAGTACAGAATAAGATTAATGATTTAAAAGATGAGATAAATAGTTTAGAGGAAAGAAGAAGAGAGTTAATGGAAAGGCGTTCTAAAGATATTGATGAAATTATTCAAGAAGTTGCTAAGAGTAGTAAGATTAAACTAGTTATAGCAGATTCTCTACAGAATGTAGATGGAATTGAAATAACAGATAAAGTATTAGAAGAGATAAAATTGGGGAGGTGAAATGATTGAAGAAGTTAATTCTAGCTTCTAGCCTTCTATTGATAGTTATACTTTTAATAACAGCTTGTGCTCAACGACCTGAGGTAAAGATAGAAAAGGAATTAGTAGAGTTAAAAGTTGGAGTTATTGATCAAGATAGAGTTTGGACTGAAAGTACAAAGGCTAAGCAATATCAACAAGAGTTAAATGCTAAGATTGAAGAGGTTCAACAGAGATATCAAAAAGAGATAGAAGGCTTAAGCCAAGAGGAGCAGGTGAATAAATATCAAGAAACTTATCAAGAGATTAATAATTTAAGAGATGAATTAAAAGAGAAGTTTCAAAATGAGGTTAAAGGTGTAATAGAAGAAATCATCAAAGAGCAGAAAGTAGATATTGTATTGAATAAACAAGATGTTAAATATGGTGGAATTGATCTTACTGATGAGGTAATTAAAAATTTAGAATAAAACTATAATATCAGTCCTTCCTTTCGTAGGGCTGATATTATTTTTAAATAAATATTTTGTAGTATATTAAAAATCCATTTATAATAAATTAAAAATATTATATAATTAAAGGTACAAATTTAGCTACAGTAAATATAAAATTATATATAATTATGGAGAAGATAACTTTTACAGATGCTTTGCTTAGGAGGAGGCAGAAGATGAAGAGGACTTTAAGAGAGATTGCTAACTTGGTTGGAGGAAAAATTATCGGAGATGAAGATATAGAGATAAAAGGAGTTGGAGGAGCAGAAAATGCTAGTTCTGGTGATATAACCTTTGCTTTGAATGAAGAGTTCCTTAAATTAGCTCAACAGAAGGCGGGAGCAGTTCTTATAGTAGATACTTTGGCTACTGAAGATAGCCCTAATTCTTTAGTGATTGTTGATAATCCCAGATTAGCTTTTGCAAAAGTTGCTAAGTTATTTGCTTTTAAGCCCTATTATCGTCCGGGAATCAATAAGAATGCCTATATAGATGAAAATGCTGAAATTGGAGAAAATGTCTCTATTCATGCAGGGGTTACAGTTGAAGCTGGAGCAGAAATTGGCGATAATGTAATTTTAGCTCATGGTGTATACATAGGCCATAATGTTAGCATTGGTGAGAATAGTATTATACATCCTAACGTAGTAATAGAGTATGATTCTCAAATTGGAAGAAGGGTCGAAATTCATCCTAATACTGTAATCGGTTCTGAGGGGTATGGATTTGAGCCTGGAGAGAGTGGTTATGTTAAGATTCCCCAATTTGGTAATGTAGTTATAAAAGATGATGTAGAGATTGGATCTAATGTTACTATAGATAGAGCAGCAACATCATCTACAATTGTAGGAAGAGGGACTAAGATAGACAATTTAGTTCATATAGCTCATAATGTAGAGATTGGTTCTGACTGTTTGATAGTGGCTCAAGTTGGTATCGCAGGAAGTGCTAAGATTGGAGATAGAGTAACTTTGGCAGGTAAGAGCGGTGTAGTAGGTCATTTAACTGTAGGGGATAATACTACATTAATTTCTAATAGTGTTATTACCAATGATGTTCCGCCAAACTCTGTTATTTCAGGCTATCCAGCCCATGACCATCGATTAGAAAGAAGAATTAAGGTGGCCCGTAAGAAGTTGCCTGATTTACTTAAAAAGGTCAGACAGCTAGAAGAAAATATCAAGAGTTTAGAAGAAAAATTAGAAAAGGAGAGATAGGATTGAAGAGAATAAAATTATTAACTTTACTAGTACTGATTTCTTTGATGATGGCGCCTGTAGCTAATGCTGGTACTTTTGGTGTTAATGGACTAGTTACTGTTCCAACAGCTGATATGCTTAATCCTACTGAATTAAATCTAACTTATCAACATATAGGAGATGGTGATTTGATTTTAGGTAGTTATGGATTAAAAGAAGGCTTAGAGGTTGGAGGAGTAGCTCAGTGGCCTAATGGTCTTGATGATGATGGGGAAAATTATCTGTTAGTTAAGGTGAATGTTCTAAAAGAGGATGCTAACTATATGCCAGAGATGTCCTTAGGAATAGTTGACCGTAATCTTTACTTAGTTGCTAGTAAGTCAACTAATTTCTATGGAATTAGAGCTCATTTAGGGGTAGCAGATAAAGCTATGAATATGATTGGAGATAGGGTCTTTTTAGGAATAAATAAGGTCTTAAATCCAGTTACTATTTCTAGTGGAGATGGTTCTTTTAATATGCCTACAACTACAGTAGCTGTTGAATATAATGATGGTATCAATTTAGGTGCTAATTTGGACTTTGGTTCAGGTATTTCTGCTGATTTAGGGGTATTGGATTTTGATGAATTTACCTTTGGAATCAACTTTAAAAATAAATTTTAGTTCTTCAAGCCTTCAACTTTTAGTTGAGGGTTTTTTTTTCCCTAATTTGCTAAAAGGTAATAGGGGTACCTATCAGGAATAATATATTAGATAATTGTCTTTGAGTATAAGTAGACATAATTTTTGAGATTCAGGATATTGAGATTTCACAAATAACTTATGAAATTTACTGCTGAGGATAGGAGAGAAGATAATGATGAGAACCTATTATAGATGGACAGCCTTTTTACTTGTATTTTCTTTAGCCTTGATTATTACTGGATGTAGTGACTCTACAGGTTTGGATCATTATGGCTATATTAGAGGGCATATTACTTTAGCTAATACTCCAGTAGAGCCTTTAGTTAATCAATCCTCTATTGAAAAGGTTAAAACTAATATTAAAAGTCTAAAGAAAAGTAATCAAACTAAGGATTATGTTGAAGATGAGATTATAGTCTCTTTTAAAGAATCAGCAGATATTAAGAGAATATTAAAGAAGTATAAATTGAGTATAAAAAAGAGTGTAAAGGAATTGGGGGTTAAGACCTTAACAGGGATAGGTAAGAGGGATATTAAGACTTTAATAAAAGAACTTAGTAATGAAGAAGAGGTTAATTATGCAGAGTTGAATAAGATCGTTCGTATCATGGCAGTAGAAGTCAATGACTCTTATTATAGTACTAAACAATTGAACTATTTAGCAATTAGCCTTCCAGAAGCTTGGGAGTTAAGTACTGGTAGTGTAGAAGTAACGGTAGCTGTAATTGATACAGGTATTGACTTGGATCATCCAGATTTAACGGGGCAACTTGTTGAAGGTACTGACGTTGTTGGTGATGACGAAGATTATTTTCCAGGTGCTGATGATAGAAATGGGCATGGAACCCATGTGGCTGGAATTATTGGGGCTACAACTAATAATGGAGTAGGGATAGCAGGGGTTAATTGGAATATAAGTTTAATGCCTATTAGGGTATTGGATTCTTCAGGTATAGGTAATAATCAAACAATTTCAGCAGGGATTGTTTGGGCAGTAAATCATGGGGCTGATATAATTAATTTGAGTGTAGGTTCTTTTAGCAATGACCCGATGTTACAAAGAGCAGTAGACTATGCTTATGATGCGGGTGTAACTATAATTGCTGCTTCAGGTAATGATGGAAAGAATAGTTTGCGTTATCCTGCAGCATATAAAAATACAATTTCTGTAGGTTCTATAAATTATAATTATAATCGGTCTTATTTCTCTAATTATGGTACAGTTCTTGATTTTGTAGCACCTGGTGAATATATATATTCTACTGTCCCTTCTGGTTTAACAGGCTATAGTTATCAAATGACAGATCCTCGTGGTTATGAATATTCAGATGGTACTTCTATGGCTACTCCTCATGTAACAGGTGTTGCTGCTTTAATTTTGGCTAGGGCTAGAGCAGCAGGTAATAATTTAACTCCAGAGCAATTAAAAGAAGAGTTGAGGTTAACAGCCCAGGATTTAGGAGATAAAGGTAGAGATGATCAGTTTGGATATGGCTTAATCAATGCTCATGCTGCTGTAGCTGATGCGAGGATTACTAAAGCTAAAATATTTGCTGGTGAAGAGACTGATTATGGAATTAAATTAAAGAGTGACATAATAAATGTAAGGGCTAATGGTACTTATGAATTGAAGAATCCCGATGAAGGAAACTACTATATATACTGTTGGATAGATTTAGATCAAGAAGGAGAAACGGGATATAATAGAGTAGATAAAGGAGATTATTTTGCTAGAACCTCAAGCCCAGTAAGTTTAGGAAATAATACTGATTTAAAATTGACCTTAATTACTAAAGAGAATTTTCAAGAATTAGAGATTATAAATTAGGTTGGATTTAAAATTGATTGGAATAGGGTTATTTCTTTCTATTGTCTTCTAGAAAGAGTAGCCTTATTTTTCATGAAAGGATATTAGCTTTAATAGGTTACCTTAAATAAATTAGTATCTGTCGATTTTTACCTGCTAGAAAGAGCAGGTAAAAGTCGAAGTCATATCTAATATATATAATAAGTTTTTATTATTTTTTCTTTAATAAAGTTAATAATTTAAAAAGAATGATAAATAATTAAAGGCAATAAGGAGAATCAATTTATGATTAAGTTTAGGATTTCTTTGGTAGATAGATATCTTATCAGTGAATTTTTAAAGCCATTTATCTTCTTTATCTTCGCTTTGACTATTATTATGATTAGTAGCTTCTTATTTGAATTAACAGATTTAATAATCATTAAGAAGGTTCCAATAAATGTAGTATTAAAGCTATTGCTATATAAATTACCTGATGTTATGGTACAAAGCTTCTCTATCGCTGTCTTATTCTCTACACTATTATCTATGAGTCAATTTGTAAAGAATAATGAATTTACAGCTTTAAGAATGGGAGGAATCTCTTTACATCGTTTAATCTTGCCTGTCTTAACAATTGGTCTGTTGGTCAGTGGACTGACCTTCTTTATCAATGAAAAGGTTGTTCCTTGGACCAATCATGAGGCTGAGAATATAGTTAGAAGGACTATTTTACAGAAAGGCTTGCCTAACCTACAAGAGGGTATATTCTTTAAGATAGATGATAGGTATTTTTATATCGATGATATTGATGAGAGCACTGGTGATTTAAATAATATTATACTTTATGAGCTGGATAAAGAGGATGAGTTTCCCTTAATTATTACTGCTAATAAAGGTATATTTAAGGATAAAATCTGGAACTTAAAGCAAGGGGTTATGCATGAGTTTGATGAAGAAGGAAATTTAGTTGGGCAATCTGACTTCAGTCAGCTTAAATTGAATATAAATGAGAAGCTTAAGAACTTTTATGGTGAACAGAGAACTACTTCAGAGATGAGCCGAGAGCAATTAAAGAAAGATATTAAAATCTTTCAGGATAGCGGTATAAGTGTTAATTCCTTACTCGTTGATTATCATCTTAAGTTATCTAAGGTATTTGCCAGTGTTATCTTCATCTTAATTGGAATACCTTTGAGTATTAAATCTAGTAAAGGGAAGACCTTTGGCTTGATAATAAGTATAATTATTATCTTTACCTATTATATCTCTATATCCTTCTGCCGCTCCTTAGGAAGAAATCAGTTGTTGACTCCTTTAACAGCTGCTTGGTTACCAAACCTTGTTTTTGGAATAGTTGGGACATACTTGATATTAAAGGAAGAGTACTTTAAGTTGAAGAGGTAGATATTAGAATAGTAACGAGTAATGAGTAAGCAGTAGCGAGAAAAGATTTTACTAGCTACCTGTTACTTGTCACTAAAAGTTTTTATCTCTAAGATAGAGGTGGATAGATATGAAGTTGATAAAGATAGTTGATAAATATTTAATTGCAGAGTTTGCTAAACCTTTTCTCTTTATGGTATTTGCTCTAACTATAATTATGATTAGTAGTTTTTTATTTGAATTAACTGACTTTATAATAATAAAAAAAATACCTAGTAGCGTTGTAGTAAATTTATTATTATATAGAGTACCCCAAGTAATGGTAGATAGTTTATCGATGGCTGTTTTATTCTCTACCATTTTATCTTTAAGTCGTTTAGTTAAAGATAGTGAGTTTACAGCACTAAGAATGGCTGGAATAAACTTTTGGAGGTTACTTATCCCATTATTAATCCTAGGAATTCTAATTAGTGGATTAACATACATGATGAATGAAAAGATAGTCCCGTGGTCTAATACTAAATACCATAATATTATTAAATATTCTATCCATAAGAAAGAAGACCCTAAACTCCATCAGGATGTTTTCTTTAAATGGAAGAATAGTTATTTCTATCTTGGAGAAGTAAATGATGAGAATAAGGAGATAAGTAGAGTAATTGTCTATGAACAATTAGAAGAAAAGAATAAATTAATTACTGCCAAGAAAGGTTATGTTGATGGTAGTCGTTTATATTTAAAGAATGCTCTCTTTTATAGGTTAGGAGAGGATAATTATAGTCAAGAGATGAAGCAACTTAGCCAACTTGAGTTTGATATTGGTAAGGATATAACAGAGTTCTATGGTGAAGAGAAGAAGAGTAATGAGATGAATAGAGCTGAATTAGAAGATAGAATTGAATTATTTAAAGCCAGTGGTAAGGATGTAAGTAAATTATTAGTAGAGTATCATTTAAATCTATCTGAGGCTTTAGTATCTCTAATCTTTGTTTTGATTGGGGCACCATTGAGTATTAAATCTAATAAAGGGCGTATCTTTGGTATTATAGCAAGTTTAATTATTATCTTTGTCTATTATGTAATGCAATCAATTAGTCGTTCTCTAGGGTTAAATGGTATATTGCCTCCCTTTTTGGCAGCATGGCTTCCAAATATTATTTTTACGATAATAGGATTTATACTGATTTTAAAAGAAGATTATATCAATATCAGATAAGAGGAGTGAGGAGAATTAAATTAAATAGCCTAAAATTCGTATTAATAGTCATAGTTGTCTTTCTATCTACTCCTCATTCTTTTGCAGAAAGTAATCAGGGTAAGCTTACAGCTGATAGGATTCAATATTATCGTGAGCAAGAGTTGATAATAGCCACTGGCAATGCTAAGCTAATAGTTGATGATGTAGAGATTAGTTCAAATAATATGGAGATAGACTTAAAGTCTAATATGTTAAATGCAGAGGGAAAAGTACATGTTAAGAATAAGGATGGGGAATTTGATAGTAAAGAGTTAGAATATAATATCAAAACTAAGGAAGGAATCTTTCTTGAATCTGAAGGTATTATTATAACTGAAGAGTCTAAAGATCCAATCTATATTAAAAGTGCTAAGACAGAATATAGCAATGATCGAACAAAGATTATAGATAGCGAATTTACTACTTGTAATGTAGAAGAACCTCACTATCATATGAGTTCAACAAATACTGTTATCTATCCTGGAGATAAGTTGATAGCTTATAATGTTGTTTTATGGGAATTTAATGGTAAAGTACCTATTATCTATTTGCCGATATTAATGTACTCTTTTAAAGACAAAGAGCAAATGGAAGCCGAAGTAGGTAAGAATGAGTATAGAGGATGGTTTCTTAGAACTACTCATAATTATTATCTCAACTCCTATTATGATAATCCAATACTAAATAAGTTGGCTGGTGATTTTGGACAAATTTATATTGATGACTATAGTAAGTCAGGTTTTGCTGGAGGATTTAAGCATGCTTATCGTACTTTAGAAGATGATCATGCTTACCTTTACTTCTACCTAGACCAAGATAAGCAAAGACCAGAGCAGAGCCCTTGGATTACTATGGAGCTTAATCGTAAACAAAAGTTTAATGCTGGAAGGGACAAGAGAGAATATAACTTACAGTATAAAAATTATTATAATGACAGGTGGACTAGTCGAGAAAAAGGCCTTTATTTGGATTATGATTTTGATCAAGATTTAACTTTGAAGAATTGGGATACTAAGGTTGGATTAGACTATAATAAGGATAAGACCCATGATAATAGAATTATCTTAACCTCATATTTTGATAAATTGAGAAAGGAAAGTAATGATGATTATATAGGTTTAGATTTGTACTATGATCTTGATGATAAGCAGACAGGTAGATTGGACTCTGAAGCTGATATTAACTTCGATTATCAGCATAAGTTTTTAGCAGAAGAGAAGTCAGATGATATTTTAAAGGTAGACTTAGATTATAATCGAGAAAAAGACAGAGACAGGGGAAAGTATCAAATTAAGGATGAATATAACTCTAAATTAAATTATAGAGGTTATTTCAATCGTAAAGAGAATATAAGGGATGATTATTATAATATAGACTTTAGTTATGATAGAATCGATAGAGATGATTGGACTAGTTACTATAGCTATAATGATAAATTAGACAAGTATCGAATTAATCTTAAACAATATAAGAGATATTTTACTAATAGCTTATATTTAGATTATAAGATTGATTACAAGTATTATCAATATCAGGATTATGATGATAGTAGAAGAACTGGAGATGCTTTTGAATATTTGACTACATTAAAATTAGCTGATACCCAAAGATATTATGATTGGTCTATTGAGACAGAATGGAAAGAGAGAGATATCAAATCTCCTTCAAGGAGTGTCAATATAAATAGTAGCTTAGAGGAGACAGAGTATTATGATCTTCCTGAAGCTAAATTGACACTTAAGCCTGGGCAAATCTTTAATGTCAATAGATTAGACCCTTTAAAAGTAATTCTTGGAGTCAAAAGAAGGTATAATTATAGGTGGAAGGATGATTTATATCCTATTAAAGAGCATGGTTATTATCAATTAAATTATAATGACTATTGGAGAATTAATAATAGGAATAGATTAAGATATAAACAGAACTTACAGCAAGATATTTACAGTACCAAGCAACAACGGTTTACTTATGAGAGTGGATTAGAATTGAATACATCTATCTTTAAAAATTGGAATAATAGTTTGAAGCATAATTATCGTAAAACTCAAGGAGAGGTAATGGCAGGTTTTGAAGAAGCAAAAGAGGACAAACATGATATAGACTGGAAGTTGAATTGGGTCAAGAATCAAAGTAAGTTTGAAATTGAAACAGGATATGATTTATTAGCTGAGGTAGGAGAAGAGTATGATCCCTTAAAAATTACCTATAATTATTTATTAAATGATAATTATACTATCAAAAACAATATCAGATATGATTTAAATGACATGCATTTTGATAAGATTGACACATCTATAATTATAGATTATCTTAATTTTGATTATAAGTTAGATCTCTATTATTATTATGATGATGTTGAAAAAGAGCTGAATGGGAAATGGGATACTGAGTTGGATTGGAAGTTTGGTAAGAAAGATTGGGAATGGACAGTTAAATTAAAGGGTAGTTATGACTTTGAAGATAAAGAGTATGATAAAGCTAATATAAGTATTGAAAAGATGTTACACTGTAGAAAGGTAGTATTAAGTTATGACTATGTAGAAGAAGAGATTGCTTTTAAATATCAGATTTTATCATTCCCAAATCATGCTTTTGGAGTTAAATCTGAAAAAGGTCAGATATCAGTTGGTGATGGTGATTTAGGGGGGATTGTAAATGAAGAGAATTAAAATCATATTAGCTATATTAATTGTAAATTTAATTTTTGTAGGTCTATTCTTCTTCAATTTTGAGGAAAGTAAAGAGAGTGATGAAGTTTCTCCTGATTATCAATATCAGATAAATAGCCCTCGTGTTATTACTTATAATAAAGGGGATAAACGTTGGGATATTACTGCTAATCAAATTTTGATTCCAAAATCTGAAGATAAAAAGAAGGAGAATGAGGTTATCTTAAAGGATATTCAAAAGGGAGAACTATTTAATAAGGGAGAGGTTGAATATACCTTGGATGCTGAAGAGATAATCTATTTTAAAGGGACAAAGGATATAAAATTAAAGGGGAATATTAGATTAGATAAGGTGGATGGAGAAGAGATCAAGACTGAGGAGTTAGACTGGCTTGATAAGAGGAAAGAATTTGTTACTGATACTAATGTAAAGGTTACCCTTGATGATGGAGAGTTATTTGCTAAGAAGATGAGGATGGATGTGGAGAATAATATCATAGACTTTTCTGGTGAAGTAGAGATGGAATTTAATCTTAAAGGGGCTGTCTCTAATGAGAATTAAGCTGATTATATTCCTCTCTCTGATCTTACTCTGTTCTTTTACAATAGATGCTGAAGAAGTAAAAGAAGGAGTAGAGAATAATCAACGAGCAAAGTTGAAAGCCGATAAGTTGAGATATAAAAAAGATGATAATCTATATATAGGAGATGGAAATATTAGATTGGACTATGATGGAAATCTAATTACATCCGATAAATTAAGATTAGAGCGTGATGATAATATAGCTTATTTTAGTGAAGATGTCTATTTACAGAGAGAATCAGGTGATAAGATTAGAAGTGAAAAGTTGGAATTTGATATAGATAATGATATCTTAATAGCAGAAGATGATGTAAAGCTTGATTCTAAAAAGGAAGGAAAGCCTTTAAAATTAACTAGTGAATATTTGAAGGTATGGACTGAAAGTAATGATATGGAGGCTAAAAAAAAGATCTTTGTTCTCTATGATGGTCAAGAGATTAAGGGAGAGAGTCTACACTATGATAACCAGAAAGATGAGATGTTAGTTAAAGAGAATGTAGAGTTAAAAAGGGATGGACAATGGCTTAAGAGTGAAGAGGTTATCATTTATGTTAAAGAGGGAGATTTTGATGCAACTGGAAATGTTGAAATGGAATTTGATATATAATGATAAGAAATATGGTAGAGTGATCACTCTACCATATTTCTTTGAATATATACAATTTTTTTGAGTTTATTCTCTTTTTTTGCTATAATGTTAAGGGTATAGTTATCTAAATTATTTACATAACTGTAACAAATGATGAGTAAAAATCGGATTCGTTTCGCTTTATGACTGGATATATAATTATTTTAATAATATAGAGCTATTAGGAGAAACTAGTATGATAGTAGGTATATAAATTTTGTCTTTCTTAATAAAGGCAAAAAGATAGAATAGGAGTGAATATAATGTTTCTCCTAAACTCTGATTTTAGAAAAGATATTTTAGTGCTTTTAGTTGTTACAATTTTTTTAGTCTCTTTAGCTTCAATTATAATAGGTTATTTGGCAGATTATTATTTTGGTGATACTATCAGTGGTTTATTGGGTGAGTATGGTGAATATGATCTTGCCTTAATTTTGGATAAAGAGGCTAAAGAGAGGGCTAGTGAGGAGATAGAAGATATTATCAAAAATAACTTTCCTGGCTCAGAACTTATCTTAGGAGTGGAGGTAGTAGGAAAGACAAACTTCTTTATCAAATTAGCTCCTAAATATAGAAATAGAGATGTTTACATAAAGATTGGTGATTATTTTCAAAATGTGTCAGGGTTGAATAGTGTGTCTATTATGACAGAGCCTCGAATAACTATTAGAGGTCTAAATAGAAAAGTTAGAAATTTGATTGAAGATCAGGTTAATAACTTATCAGGGGTAGAGTTTACCTTTCCTGATGGAGAAAAATTGGAAATTATCATCCAAAGGGCAGAATTAATAGAGTCTATTACTAGAAAGGTTCAAAAGGTTTTAGATCAATATCAGGTTCTTTCAATTCGTTTTCCAATCACCCAAAATGAAGATGAAATTCTAGAATTGGGAGATGAACTGGTTAAAGAACTTAATAAGAATTATCCTAATTTGATTCAAAATATTACTACAACAGGTGTAACTGATTTAGATGCTTTAGTCAAAACCATGACAGAAATGAAGAGATTTTTAGATGGATATGCTACCAAGGTGACAATAGCTCTTCAAGGTGATCTAAAGGTTAAAGAGGGAGCAAGATTTGTAGTTCCAGCTAAAGGAGATAAGCAGGTTATTTTAAGGGTTACGGCAGTAAACAATCAAGTAGCAAAGGCTGTTGTTGAAAAAGGGGATAGTAGAGAGATATTGACCAATAAAGCCTATTCATTTAAAAAAGATAAATTAGGAGATTTAGTAGGGGAGATTCAAGTTGATAATCCTAGACAGGAGTTGGCTTATGCAGTTAGTGAAACTACTAAATTGTTGCCTAGATTAGACTCTATCTTCCAAACAGCTACTGGTACAATTACAAATTTAATTAATGCATTAGCAGTCTTTAAAGATTTAGAGGATTCTATTTTTGAGTTGCAGGGATTGAATCAACAGTTAAAGGTCTATAAAAAGGATATAGATAAGATAGAGCTTGATAGTTTACGAGAAGCTGTTGGCAAATTAGATAAGGTCTTAACCCGTCTGGTCAAGATAGTTAGGGAATTGAACTTTTTTAAAAAGATTCTCCAAGATATTAACTTTAAATTAAAGACGGTAGCTGAGAGTGTAAGCCAGAGAACCGATGATATCTCAGCAACTGACCTATATCGAGCAGATATAATTGAGCTAGAGAAGACTATTTTGGATTTTTCAAATAGATTAGATACTAATACAACTAAGATTATAGGTTATATTAATCAATATAATCCTATTTTAAAGGAATTAGTTAAGTGGCAAGAGGATGTAAGAGAATTTAATGATTTTATTAATAAGGTTGCTGGGCTTGATAGAGAAAATTTGAAGGATACTTTAGGAAATATTACTGATAGAGATTTAATATATAAGGTCGGTGAACTAAACAGTCAAAGTATCCAGCAGGATATTGTCAGCTTACGAGGTGACCTTGCTGAGCTAAAAAAGATAGATTTAGAAAGTATTATTAAAGAAATAGAATATATAGACAACTCTTTACCAAAACTAAAAGATGAAGAAATTACAGATAGTATAGATTTAATTGATAAACATATTCAAGGTCAAGTAATTCCAGGTACTCAGATATCCCTATTATTACCTAGTACAGGGGTCAATGTGAATCAGCTTAAGGATGAAATTAAGAAATACATTTCTAATCACATTACCATTTATAGCTCTCAAGCAGGTTTGATTAGTCCTGATTTAAGAGGACAACTTTCTCAAATTTTAGGAGAAGTAAAAGGTTTATTAACTGCTTTTACAGCAATTATTTTGACTTTAACCTCTTTATTCTTTGATCATACCTTAATTATTAACTCCATTAGAATACATAATGGACGTTTTGATAGTAAGTGGTATTCTGATGAAGCTATTTATTATGGTTTTGTAGTTGGAGCTTTGACTTTAGGGACTGTATTTTATTTAAGTCAAGCTAGAATTCCCTATGTGCCTAGTTATGCTAGCTTCTTATTTGGAGGAATATTAGGTCTCTTTACTGTCAATAAAGCTGAAGTTATGAATAAGATATCTAATGAAGAGTTTAGGGCAGGTCAGGCTTTAGGTTTTACTTATAGTGAGATTATGAGAGAGATTGTAGTCCCTTCAGGTAAGCCTGGTATATTAAAATTTCTAAACAGGAATAAAACATATTTTTAGGAAGTCAACTGATTTTGAATTATTACTCACTACTGATTGTTAAGGAGGTAGAATGTTAGAAGTCAAGGGTTTAATTAAAAGTTATGGGCACAAAGAAGTCTTAAAAGGGGTTAATTTTAAAATCAACCAAGGAGATACAGTAGCTATTATGGGACCTAGTGGATGTGGTAAATCGACTACCATTCGATGTTTAAATCGTTTGACAGAGCCTGATGGTGGAGAGATTAGCTTTAAAGGGCTATCAATTGTAGATTTACCTGAGAATGAATTATTGAACTGGCGTAAAGAGGTTGGTTTTGTCTTTCAGAGGTTTAATCTAATTGAGAGATTAACGGTTTTAGAGAATGTAATGCTACCTTTGATTAAAACCAATCTCAAAGTAGAAGAGTTACAAGAGAGAGCTATTTTATCTTTAAAGAAGGTCAGAATGGCTGATGAGATAGATAGTTATCCTAATCAATTGAGTGGAGGGCAGAAACAGAGAATTGGTATTGCTAGAGCCTTGGTGGTTGAGCCAAGTTTGATGTTACTAGATGAGCCTACAGCTTCTTTAGATCCAATTTTGGTTAAAGAGGTACTAGAAGTTATCGAAAATTTAACAAGAAAAAAGGATAAGATAGTTATTATTGTAACCCATGAGGTTTCCTTTGCATTAAAGGTTGCTGATATAATCTTATTGATGGATAATGGGGTAGTAGTAGAGAGGGGTACTCCCGAAAATATATTTAAAAATCCAAGTTCAGAGATTGGTAAGAGGTATAAAGAGTTGTTAGATTATTATTAAGTTTCAGTCTAAGCTTAAGGTTTGATAGTTAAATTTTGTTCTTAGAGTTAAACTTAAGTAGATTTAATTTATTACTATGCAGGATATTCTTACTGTTTGTTGAAGTAATATAAGGTTAAAGGAGGTAAGAGTTTGAAGAGGAAGCAGCGTACAATAGTGAAAGAGTTTACTTATACAGGTATTGGACTACATACTGGAAAGAATGTTACCATTAATTGTAAGCCTTTGGATGCTAATCGAGGAATTAGATTTAAACGGGTAGATTTAGAAGATTGCCCAGAGGTAGAGGCTGGTATTGCTAATGTAGTATCAACACAACGTTGTACAACTATTGGTGAAGATAGTTGGGATATTAATACTATTGAGCATTTAATGTCAGCTTTGAACGCTTTGAAAATAGATAACCTATTAATCGAAATTGATGCAAATGAACCTCCGATTACTGATGGGAGTGCAAAAATCTTTTATGATTTAATAAAAGAAGCAGGGATTGAGAAGCAGAAGGAAGATAAAGAGGTTTATAGGATTGAAGAACCAATTTATGTTAAGGAAGGAAATCAGTCTCTGATAGTTTTGCCTGATAATGATTTAAAGATAAGTTATACCTTTGTCAGTAACCATCCTTTTTTAGAGGATCAATTTGCTGAGTTTATCATTAATGAGGAGATTTATTATAATGAAATAGCTTCTGCTAGAACCTTTGGCTTTTCCCATGAGATTGAAAAGTTACAACAATCTGGACTAGCCTTAGGAGGTAGTTTGGATAATGCTATCTTAGTTGGGGAAGATGGTCCAATTAATGAATTGAGATTCAATAATGAATTTGTAAGGCATAAGATTCTAGATATTTTAGGAGATATTAAACTAGCACCAGAGTTTAAAGGGCATATTATTGGTATTAGATCTGGTCATAGATTAAACTCACTATTATCTAGAAAGATTAAAGAGATATTATTGAAATAGGAGGAATGTAAATGTTAGATATTAATGAGATTCAAAAGATTTTACCACATCGATATCCATTCTTATTGGTGGATAAAATTTTAGAGGTGGAACCAGGAAAGAAGGTTGTAGGATTAAAGAATGTAACTGCGAATGAAGAGTTTTTTAACGGTCATTTTCCAGGTCATCCAATTATGCCAGGGGTATTGATAATAGAGGCAATGGCTCAAGTAGCAGGGGTAGGATTATTAACTACAGTAGACAACCCTGAAGAGAAAGTACCCTACTTTGCACGTATTGAAGATGCACGTTTTAAACAACCAGTTAAACCAGGAGATCAATTGATTTTTGAAGTTGAAGTAGTTAAGTTAAGAAGAGGGATTGGTAAGGTTGAGGCTAAGGCTTTGGTAGATGGAGAAGTAGTAACAGAGGCAACTTTAACTTGTGCGATACAAGATAAATAAAAGGATAAAGGAGGGGGCCAGATGGAAAAGACAAATGATAACAAGGTGGTACATTTGAATAAGAAAATTCATAAAACAGCAGTCGTTCATCCAGGTGCTAAAATAGGAGAAGATGTGGAAATCGGGCCCTATGCTATTATTGGGGAGAATGTTGAGATTGGTGATAATACTAAAATTGAACCCCATGTAGTCATTGAAGGATGGACTAAAATAGGTAAGGGTAACAAGATCTTTAATGGGGCCTCTATTGGTCAAGAACCACAGGATTTAAAATTTCATGGAGAGCAGAGTTATTTAGAGATTGGAGATAATAACACAATTCGTGAATTTGCTACTATCCATCGTGGAACTGAAGATGGTGGTGGTCTGACTAAGATAGGTAATAATAATTTAATTATGGCTTATTGCCATGTTGCCCATGATTGCCAATTAGGTGATAGAATCATTATGTCAAATGCAGCTACTTTGGCTGGACATGTTATTGTAGAAGATTCAGCGGTAATTGGTGGTTTGGCAGGAGTACATCAATTTGCTAGAGTTGGAAAGATGGCTATGATAGGAGCGGCCTCTAAAGTAGTTAAAGATGTTCCTCCATATGTATTGGTAGATGGACATCCTGCTTGTGTTAAAGGGATTAATATTGTAGGATTAAGAAGAAATGGTATCAGTCCTGAATTGAGATCACAGATCAAAGAGGCTTATAAGTTATTATATAGATCCAATTTAAATATATCTCAAGCAATTGAGAAGATGGATCAAGAGTTGGATAGTAATCCTTTAATTGAACATTTCTTGAGATTTTTAAGAAATGCTCAACGGGGAATTTGCAGATAAATTAAGTTTGAGCTTAAGTTTTAGTTCTTGCTTAAGCTTAGACTCGATCTTAAGTAGGAGGTTGACTATGGCTAGAATAGGTTTGCTGGCAGGTAATGGAAATTTACCTGTTGAATTTACTTATGCTGCAAAGGCAGAAGGAAATGAAGTTGTTGCTATTGCCCTTACTCCAGAAGCAGAAGTTGATAAGCTAAAAAGCGTAGCAACTAAGTTGTATCAGATTAGTGCTGGGCAATTAAATAAAATTATAAATACTCTCAAAGAAGAAGGAATTTCTGAGGTTGTAATGCTAGGTAAGGTAACTAAAGAGCTACTTTATCAAGGAATAGAGTTAGATCAGAGATTTATGCTTCTACTTAGCAATTTAAAAGAAAAGAATGATGATTCGATTATGCTAGCAATTGTTAAGGAATTAGAATCAGCTGGCATTAAAATCAGTAATCAGACTAAATATATAGCTGCATTATTACCAGCTGAGGGGCTTTTAACAGAAGTTGAGCCTGATGCTGAAACATTAGCTGATATGAAGTATGGTTTTAAGATGGCAAAAGAAATAGGAGGCTTGGATATTGGGCAAACTGTTGTTGTCAAGGATAAAGCTGTAATGGCTGTAGAAGCTATTGAAGGAACCGACCAAGCTATTTTAAGAGGTGGTCAACTAGGGCGAGGAGGAGTTATCGTAGCAAAGGTAAGTAAACCTCAGCAAGACTTTAGATTCGATATTCCTGCTGTTGGTTTAGATACTTTGGATAAATTGGTTAAAGTAAAGGCTAAAGGCTTGATAATTGAAGCCAAAAAGACCTTTATTGTCAATCAAGAAGAGTTTATCAAAGGAGCAAATGAAGCAGGGATTGCAGTTGTAGCAATGGAAGAAGATTGATATTATATTAATTTATGTGCTATTTTAATTTCGATATAGACATAGATATAGATATAAAGTTATACTTTTAAATGTACAATGTACGATTTACAATTGATAATTAAGACTGCTTAAATAAAATTTTGTAATAGAGAACCTAAATCTACAATAATAGTTATTCTTAATATCTTTAAGAATTATTTTTTTAAGTGTTCATTGTACATTGTAAATTGAACTAAGGGTGGGGGATTAAATGCCAAAGATAATGGTAGTAGCTGGCGAAGTATCTGGAGATATGTATGCAGCTAAGGTAATCAAAGAGATGAAAAAGATTTATCCAGACCTTGAGTTTATTGGGATGGGTGGTCGACGTATGAAGTTAGAAGGTGTAGAATTAATTTATGATCCTACCAAACTAAGTACTATTGGTTTTATTGAGGCAATTAAGCATTTAAGATTAGCCTATAAGATTTTGAATAAATTAGATAAAGCTATGAAAGAAGAGAAGCCAGATGTGATCTTATTAGTAGATTACTCTGGCTTTAATATGAAAGTGGCCAAAATAGCTCAGAAGAATGGGATTCCTGCTGTTAACTATTTTGCACCTTCTGCTTGGGTTTGGGGGAAAGGGCGAGCTAAAAAGATGGCTAAATGCCAAGTAAAGATTGCATCAGTCTTTCCTATGGAAGAGAAGGTCTATCGTGAGGCAGGTGCAGATGTAGAATTTGTAGGTCACCCTATCTTAGATTTAGTAGAGCCTGAATTATCTAGAGATGAATTTCAAAAGTCTTATAATATTAATTCTAATAACAAAGTTATAGGTTTATTACCTGGGAGTCGTCAGCAGGAGATAGAAGGGTTATTAACCCCTATGTTAGAGGCTGCAGAGGAGATTAAAAATAGCTATGAAAATATTCAATTTATACTTCCTTTAGCAGACAGTATATCTAAAGAGAATATTGAAGAGAGGGTAAGAGGGTATAATCTTGATATTAAGTTGGTTGCTGGCCATTCTTATGAGGTGATGGAGGTAGCTGATTTATTATTAGTAGCTTCAGGAACAGCTACTTTAGAGGCTACCTGCTTTCAAACTCCAATGGTGATTGTTTATAAAACAACCAAGACAACATATTGGTTAGGAAAGATGTTGGTTAAATTACCTTATATAGGTTTACCTAATATCATAGCTGAGAAGGAAATAGTTCCAGAGTTGTTACAAGGGGAAGTAACTGGTCAGAGAATAGCTAAAGAAGCAATTGCTATATTAAATTCAAAAGAAAGAACAGAAGAAATAAAGGCAGGGTTAAAAGAGGTTATAATAAAATTAGGAGAAAGTGGAGCAACCACAAGAGTAGCTAAGTTAGTGCTAAGCACAGGAGGTATTATTTAAATGGAATTAGCTAAACGTGTACTTAGGTATCTACAACCCTATAAAGGTCGATTAGTATTGGGAGTTATCAGTATGCTTTGTAATGCCTTTTTTACTGTGTTCTTTTTTGACCAATTTCAAAAATTAATGGATGTAATTATTAGTGGACTTTATGAGAATGAATCAAGTATTACAGAATTAAATCTCCTTGCGATAGGAATGTTCTTAATATTTTTCTTTAGAGCAATCTTTCAATATGGGGAGAAATATTTTACAGCTTATGTCTCCCAAAGTGCGATTAAGGATATGCGTAATGATTTATATGGACATTTACAGTGTTTATCTTTAGATTTTTATGCTAAAAATAAGACTGGGGAGATAATGTCTAGAGCAACCAATGATGTAGGGATTTTACAGGGAGCTATTGTCTCTGGCGCTATTGGTATCTTCAGTTTGTTCTTCCAGCTTGCCTTTGGATTATTCAAGTTGTTTTATGATAATTGGAGATTAACCTTAGCTACCTTTATTGTCTTTCCACTAATTGCTTATGTTATAGACAAGTTTAATAAGAAGATTAGGAAGGTAAGTAAGAAGGCTCAGGTTAAGGTAGCTAGCGTGTCAGATATCTTACAAGAGACGATCAGTGGAATTAGAGTTGTCAAATCTTTTGGTCGTGAAGAGTATGAATATGAACGTTTTAGCAATGAAAACTTTGAAAACTTCCGTGCTAATATGAAAAACTCTCAATTGAATGCTACTTTAACTCCAATTACTGAATTATTAGCTTCTCTATCCTTTATCATTATTTTATGGTATGGTGGACGAGAGGTTATGGCAGGTAAAATGACTCCAGGAGAATTGACAGGATATTTTGCTTTATTATTATATATTACAAATCCCTTAAAATCTTTAACTAGACTATCTGGTACAATCCAGAGAGCTTTAGCAGCTGCTGAACGGATATTTGAGGTTATCGATATTGAGCCAACAGTTCGAAATAAAAAAGATGCTAAAGAACTTAATGATATTAATGGATATATAGAATTTAAAGATGTTAAATTTAGTTATAAAGATGATGAGATAGCCTTAGATGGTATTAACCTAGCTGCCAATCCTGGACAAGTTATTGCTTTGGCAGGTTCTAGTGGGGCAGGAAAATCTACTCTAGTCAATATGATACCCCGTTTTTACGATCCAGATAGTGGAGAGATAACTATTGATGGTATAGATATAAGGGATGTTACCATTGAGTCACTAAGGGATAAGATTGGAATCGTTCCTCAAGAGACTGTTCTATTTAGTGGAACTATTGCTGACAATATTCTCTATGGTCGTTTAGATGCCAGTGAGGAAGAGGTTATTAATGCTGCTAAGGCAGCAAATGCCCATGATTTCATTATTCAATTCCCTAAGGGTTATAAGACAGAGATTGGTGAGAGGGGTGCAGGATTATCTGGGGGACAAAAGCAGAGAATTGCTATAGCTAGGGCAATTTTAAAGGACCCAGATATTTTGATTCTAGATGAAGCTACGTCAGCCTTAGATACAGAATCAGAGGCTTTAGTTCAAGAGGCCTTAGATAGATTGATGAAGAATAGAACAACTTTTGTCATTGCACATAGATTGTCTACTATTTTAGATGCTGACAAGATTGTAGTTATGGAAAGAGGAAAGGTAGTAGAGATGGGAAGTCATCAGGAGCTTTTGGTAAAAGGTGGATTATATAAGAAGTTATATGAAATACAGTTCAATAAGTAGGTGATCTTATGAAAGAGGGATTGAAATATAAAATAATTCCTCAATTTGCTTATCTTTTACAAAGGATTACTAGTGGTACTTTAAAGATAGAAGTAAAGAATAAAGAGAGACTCTTAGAAGCAAAAGAGTCTGGGAAGTCTATTATCTTAGCTTTTTGGCATGGACAACTATGGTTTCCTGCATACTATCTTCAAGATCAAGGTTATGTAGGTTTAGCTAGTCAGAGTAGAGATGGAGAGTATATTAGCAGGGTATTAAAGAAGATGGGCTGGGAGATGGTTAGAGGTTCAACTTCTAGAGGTGGAGCTCGTTCTTTATTAAAGTTAATAAAGAAATTGAAAGCAGGAAAGAATATAGCTATTACACCCGATGGACCTAGAGGTCCAAGGTACCAAGCTCAAGCAGGGGTTGTTTATTTGGCACAGAAGAGTAATAGTGTTATAATTCCTGGTGGGGTTGCTTTTTCTAAAGAGAAGGTCTTTAATAGCTGGGATAAATTTCAACTTCCTTTACCATTCTCTAAGGTAGCCTTAGCTTTTGGAGAGAGTATAGAGGTAGAAGATAACTTATCTGATGATAAGCTAGAAGAGTATAGAAAATCTGTTGAAGATGGTCTAAATAAAACAGTTAAAACTGCAAAGGATATGTTAGGTGAAATGATATGAAGATAGAAGAATATTTGTTGGATGTTATTAATGGTAAAGAGACTGGAATTATAGCTAAAATAATTTTAATAGTATTAAATTTATTATCATTTTTATACCAAGGAATAGTGAATTTAAGGAAGTTAATGTATAGCTGGGGGATAAAAAAGCAGAAGAGTTTAGCAGCCAAGGTAATTAGTGTAGGTAATATAACCGTTGGTGGTACTGGAAAGACACCAGTAGTTCAACTGTTGGCTAAGACTTTAGTAGGGAAGGGGCATAAAGTTGTTATTTTAAATCGTGGTTATAAAGCTAATTTTTCTGATGAGATAGGTTTGGTTTCTGATGGTAATGAGGTTTTAATGAATGCTGAGGAAGCTGGTGATGAGGCTTATATGTTGGCAAGTAGTTTAAAAGGTATACCAGTCATTATTGGTTCAGAAAGAAGCCAAACTGGAGAGTTTGCTTGCCAGGAATTTGACCCTGATTTTATTATTTTAGATGATGCTTTTCAACATTTACAGGTTGCTAGAGATTATGATCTAGTAGTAATTGATGCTACTAATCCTTTTGGTAATGAACATCTCTTACCTAGAGGTTTATTAAGAGAGCCTTTAAGTTCTTTAAAGAGAGCTCATATCTTTTTTTTAACTAAAGTAGATCAGATTGGGGATAATAAGTTAAGAGATATTAAAAAAAGGCTGATTGAGATTAATCCTGCGGCTATGATAATCACCACTAAACATAATCCAACTTACTTACGTAAAATAAATAGCAATCAACAGAATGAAATTAATTTAACTGGTGAGAAAATTTTAGCTGTCTCGGGTATAGGTAACCCTAAAGCTTTTGAGGAGACCTTACGTGGTTTGGGGGCAGAATTAATCGATAAGCTAAGATTTGCTGACCATCATACTTATACTCGTAAGGAAGTTTTAGAGATATATGCTTTAGCTAGTGAGAAGAATGTTGATAGAATTATTACTACAGAGAAGGATGCTGTTAGTATTGATGATGATTTATTAGAGGAGATTGAATTAGAGATGATATCCTTTGAAGTATTAGGAATAGAGATAGGGATTATTGACTCAATTTATAAGTTTGATGAGTTGATTGATAGATTGGAGGTAGTAAGATGAAAGTAATAGCAATTATACCAGCGCGTTATTCATCTACTAGATTACCTGGAAAGCCCCTTAAAGATATCTGTGGTAAGTCAATGATTCAAAGAGTATATGAACAGGTCAAACTATCTACTACATTAGATAAAGTTATTGTAGCTACAGATGATAGTAGAATTTATGATACAGTTAAAGCTTTTGGTGGAGAAGTAGTGATGACCTCTGCAGAGCATAAAACTGGGACTGATAGATTGGCAGAAGTAGCTAAAGAACTATCTTCGGAGATAATAGTCAATGTCCAAGGTGATGAACCTTTAATCAATCCTGCAATGATTGATCAAGCAGTCAGACCATTATTAGAAGATACTTCTATTAAGATGGGGACTTTAAAACAGAGGATAACCTCTCAAGAAGAATTAGAGAGTCCTCATGTTGTTAAAGTAGTAACAGATAAGGATGATTTTGCTCTTTATTTCTCAAGAGCCATGATTCCTTACCCTAGAACAGATATTGACAATACATATTATAAGCATATTGGGCTGTATGTTTACCGTAGAGGATTTTTATTAGATTATGCTAAGATGAAGGCTACACCTTTAGAACAGAAAGAGTCCTTAGAACAGCTAAGGGTTTTAGAGAATGGTTATAAAATTAAGGTTGTAGAGACCAAGCATCAAGCAATTGGTGTAGATACTGAAGAAGATTTGGAGAAAGTTAGAGAGATAGTTGACAGTGTACGGTGTACAGTTGACAGTTAAGATCAAGATTTGATGCTGGTATAAAATATTCCAAATGGTTTTAATTGTACACTGTCAACTATAAATTAAAAAACGGGGGGTATTAAGATGGTTAAAGAGGTTGCATTAAATGATAAAGTTATCTTTGGTAATAATCGTCCTTTTGTTTTATTGGCAGGACCTTGTGCTATTGAGAGTGAAGATAGAGTACTTAGAATTGCTGAAAAGGTAAAAGAGATTACAGAGAAATTAGGAATTCCATATGTCTTTAAGAGTTCTTATGATAAAGCCAATCGTTCTTCAATAGAATCCTTTAGAGGTCCAGGCTTGGAAGAAGGATTAAGAATCTTACAGAAGGTTAAGGATCAGTTTAATTTACCAGTTATCTCTGATATACATACTATAGATCAAGCAAAGGCTGCTGCAGAAGTATTAGATATTATGCAGATTCCAGCATTTTTATCTAGACAGACAGATTTAGTAGTAGCAGCAGGAAAGACTGACCGAGTAATTAATGTCAAGAAGGGACAATTTTTAGCACCTTGGGATATTGAGCAGGTAGTAAAGAAGATTGAAAGTACTGGTAATGAAAAGATTTTATTAACAGAGCGTGGGGTAAGCTTTGGCTATAATAACTTAGTTGTAGATATGCGTTCCTTCCCAATAATGAGAGATACAGGATATCCAGTAGTCTTTGATGCAACTCATAGTGTACAGTTGCCTGGAGGAGCAGGAGACTCTTCAGCAGGAGAGAGAAAATTTGTTCCTTACTTAACTAGAGCTGCAGTAGGAGCAGGAGTAGATGCACTATTTATGGAGGTGCATGATGAGCCTTCTAAAGCATTATGTGATGGTCCAAATATGGTTAGATTAGAAGATTTAGAAGAGCTTTTAAGCAAAGCTAAAGCAATTGATGAAATTGTTAAAGATATTTAATAGATAACATTTTAATGGCGAGGTTACCTCGCCTTAACTTATCGATTATAGAAAAAAGGAGTGTTCTTGATGGATATAGACAAATTAGATATAACAGAGATAAAGAAGCAGGCTATAGAGGTTTTGGAGATTGAAGCTGCATCAATCTTAAATTTGAAAAGATCAGTTGATGAAGAGTTTATAGAGGTAGTCAAAGAAATTCTAGAGTGTAGTGGAAGGGTGATTATGACTGGTATGGGCAAATCAGGATTTATCGCTAAAAAACTAGCAGCGACTTTATCTAGTACAGGAACACCTTCCTTCTTTTTACATCCTGCTGAAGCGATACATGGTGATTTAGGGATGGTAACCAATCAGGATATAGTAATTGCTCTATCCAATAGTGGGGAGACAGAAGAGGTTATTAAAATCTTACCAGTTATTAAAAGAATTGGAGCAAAGCTAATTGCTATGACTGGTGGAAAGACCTCTACTTTAGCAGAAACTGCTAATTATATCTTAGATACAGGTGTAGAAGAAGAGGCATGCCCTTTAAATTTAGCCCCAACAGCAAGCACTACAGCAACTTTGGCCTTAGGGGATGCCTTAGCAATCGCTTTATTATGGGCAAGAGATTTTCAGCCTGAAGATTTTGCCCTTTATCATCCAGGGGGAAGTCTTGGTAGGAGACTATTATTAACAGTAGAGGATGTCTTACATATTAGAGAGAGAAATCCTGTTGTAGATCAAGAAGCTACATTAAAAGAGACCTTATTTGTTATGACTTCATCTAGAATGGGAGCAGCCAATATTATTGATGATAGAGGAAAGCTAGTAGGTATTATTACAGATGGTGATATTAGGCGCCAGTTAGAAGAATCTTTTGATTTATTAGAGAAGACTGCTCAAGAGATTATGAGTAAGAACCCATCTACAATTACTAAAGATAAATTAGCAGCTGAAGCCTTAAAGCTTATGCAAGAGAGAGAGATTAGTGATTTACCAGTAGTTGATGAGGAATACAGACCTTTAGGACTACTCAACTTCCAAGATTTATTAAAGGCTGGGGTACTTTAGCAATTTATAAGTAACAATTAAAAATAAAGAAAGTAAATTTTGTCATTGTCTGTGTTTGATTGACAAATACTAGGTCTAACCTTTAAAATTAATATAGGGCAAGGTATAATTGAAATTGAGTATCTATAATAAAAATATAGGGGATGAATAGGGTGGAGTTGATTTTAAGAGAGAAGGCTAAAAGAATAAAGTTATTTATTACTGATGTAGATGGTGTTTTAACTGATGGTAGAATCATTTTAGGGAATAATGGTGAAGAACTTAAATTCTTTCATGTTCATGATGGAAAAGGGATTCAGCTAGCCCATGAGGCTGGGATTTCAACTGCTATTATTACAGGAAGAGAATCAAAGTTGGTAGAGCGTAGGGCTGAGGAATTGAGTATTAAGGAAGTCCATCAAAATATTAAAGATAAGATTAAAGTCTTTAATAATGTCTTAGATAAATATAATGTAACTAAAGAAGAAGTTGCTTATATTGGTGATGATGTCAATGACTTAGATATTTTAGAAAGGGTTGGATTATCCTTTACTCCAGCTAATGGTGTGAAAAAGGTAAAGGAGGTAGTTGACTACATCACAACTAAAGAAGGTGGACAAGGGGCTGTAAGAGAGGCTATAGAATTTATTTTAGAGTGTCAAGGGGAATAATGTTTGTTAAGAGGTGGCTGTTATGAGGGATAAGTTTTTTTATTGGCTTTTTAAGTCATTTAAATCACTGATTAACCTGATACCTAGAAAGGTTAATCATCTTTTTGCTAAATTATTGGGTAGTTTATTATATTATATTGTCAAAGATCGTAGGAAGTTAGCTGTTAAAAATATTAAATTATCTTTAGGCTATTCTAGAGAAGAGGCTGAAAGGCTAGTTAAGTTGGTTTTTCAGGATATAGCTATTAAATTTGTAGAAACTATTACTTTAGAAAACTGGACTGATACTGATTTTAATAATAAGATTAAGGTTAATGGGTTAGAATATCTAGAAAAAGCCTATAGCAAGAACAAAGGTGTAATTGTATTTACTGGTCACATAGGTAATTGGGATTTATTGGGTCTATATTTATCTTGGTTAGGTTATCCTATAAATGGGATTGCTCGGATGTTTAAGAATCCCTTTATTAATAAAGAAATTCTAAAGATTAGAAAGAGTAAAGGTGGTAAGGTCTTTGATAAGAAGGGTAAAGGGGTTAGAGGAGCCTTTAAATCATTAATAAAAAAAGAGTTACTTCTAATTTTAGGTGATCAAGATGCTCATTCTAAAGGAACCTTTATAGATTTTTTAAATAGACCTGCATCTACCCCTACAGGACCAGTGGTCTTTGCTCAAAAGACTGGAGCAGTAATTCTTCCTGCTTATATGGTAAGGGAAGGGGAGAATTATCGGTTGATTATAGAAGAAGGTATTGAGGTTGCCAAGGATGCAAATGAAGATGAGATAAAGGCTAAATTACAAGAGTTGGCTTACTCTTTAGGAAACCAAGTCAGAGATTATCCTGACCAATGGCTATGGTTACATCGTAGGTGGAAGACAAAGGCTGAGGGGGCTTCATAGTGAAGAAGTTAAGTAAAAAGTATCTTGTGGTTGCTTTGATAATTTTAATAATTGTTTTGATTATCTTTGCTATAAGTAAGTTCTCTCAAAAGCCAGAAGTTAAAATTTCACCAGACCCTTTGCAAGAAAAGAAAGAAGATGAACCGCGTCTTGAGTTAGAGGAATCATTTATAACTTTATATAGTGAAGATGGTATTACTAAATGGCAGTTAGGGGCTAAATCAATTCAACAGTTTGAGCTTGGAAGTCAGGTTATATTGAACCAAATCCAAGCTAAGGTCTATCAAGAAGAGGAAGAAGTAATCAATGTTATAGCTAATAAAGGTAAAGTAGATATAGAAACAGGCTTTATTGGATTAGAAGGACCTATAACCATTAGAAGTCAAGAAAAGTTGCTTAAAGCTGATATTCTAAATTGGAATAGTGCAAAAAATGAGTTAATAGGATTAGGGCATGTATTAATCAAACAACCTGGATTAAAGGTTAGAGGTGAGCGATTTATAAGTCAGGTGGATTTAAAAAAACTACAGATATTAGGGAATGTAAAAGTCATTTCTGAAGAAATGGGTGAAGATAATGAAGAATAAATTCTTGATTTTAAGTTTAGTTATACTAACCTTGTTATTTACATCAGTTAATCTATTGGCTAAGGAAGAAGAAACTACATTAATGGCAGATGAATTGGTAGTTGATGATATAAAGTCTGAGATTATTGCTATAGGAAATGTTATATTAAATAGGGATAATTCAAAGTTAACCTCTAATAAATTAACTGCAAATCAAAGTCTAGGTGAAATAAAGGCTATAGGTGAGGTTATTCTAATTAGAGAGGATATAAAGTTATCAGCTCAAGAGATGACTGGTAAAGAGGAACTAGAGAGATTAGTTTTTACAGGTGGAGTTGTTATTGAACAACAGGGAAGAAAGATAATAGGTCAAAAATTAACATTTAATAATAAATCCAATCAAGGATTATTAACTGGTAAGCCCAAAATGGAGAGTGAGGGTGCTACTATAACTGGAGATAGATTTGAATTTGATTTAGATACTAAGAAGTTCTTTGTTTATGGTGGAGCCCATATTGTAGATGAGAGTGAAGGTTTAATGGCTGAGGCAGAAAAATTGGAGTATAATGATCAGTCCCAAAAGGTAATATTAACTGGTAATGTCTATGCGAAACGAGGTGCACAGACAGTAAATGCTGAACAGGTGAGCATCAATTTAAAGACTAGAAAGATGGTTGCTAAAGGGAAGACAAAATTTGTTATTCCTAGTGATGAAAAGGGTGATTAAGAATGGCGATTAAGGCTGAGAACTTAATTAAGACTTATAATAAGAGAAATGTAGTAAAGGGTGTAAGCTTTGAAGTTAATAAAGGTGAAATTGTAGGAATTTTAGGTCCTAATGGTGCTGGTAAGACAACTACCTTTTATATGGTTGTAGGCTTGGTAAGCCCCAATCAAGGTAATATTACTTTAAATGGTAATGATATTACCCCTTTGCCGATGCACCAACGTGCTAGAAAGGGGATTGGTTACCTAGCTCAGGAGGCATCGGTCTTTAGAAAATTGACAGTAGAGCAGAATATTTTGGCTATTTTAGAGATGATAGATCGCCAAGAGGATAATAATGAGATTCTAGAGTCTTTACTACAAGAGTTTGATATCGCTCATATTCGTAAACAGAAGGGTTATATGTTATCTGGTGGTGAGAGGAGAAGGGTAGAGATTGCTCGAGCTTTAGCGACAGACCCTGAATATATCTTATTAGATGAGCCTTTTGCAGGGGTAGATCCAATTGCTGTTAGTGATATTCAGGGTATTGTTTCTCACCTTAAAGATAGAGGATTGGGTGTGCTAATTACTGACCATAGTGTCAGGGAAACATTGGCAATCACCGATAGGGCATATATTATGCATCAAGGGAAGATACTATTATCAGGTACTTCTGAAGAGATTGCTAATAGTGAAACGGCTAAGAAGTTCTATCTAGGTGAGACATTTAGTATGTGAGGTGGCAGTAGATGAAGATTATTTATCGATATTTATTGGTTGAGCTGATTCAACCATTTCTTTTTGGGGTTTTTGCTTTTACTAGTATCTTTGTTGGTACTGATGTGTTAATCAGTTTGGCTAAGATGATGTCCGAATATGGAGTTCCTTTATTGACAATAGTGAAATTATTCTTTTTAAGTTTGCCCCAGATAATTGTTTTGACATTCCCAATGTCAATGTTGCTGGCTACTTTATTATCCTTTGGACGTTTATCAGGTGATAGTGAGGTAATAGCATTAAAAGCAGGAGGGATTAGTTTTACTAAGATAGTTACTCCTGTTTTGATAGTTGGTTTATTAATAAGTGGATTGACTATCTTTTTTGAAAATAGTCTGGTACCAACCAGTATAAATGCTTATGAAGATATTGTCTGGAAGTTAAAGCATGGTACAGTTAAGCCTAAGACTCAGAGAAACTTAGTAATATCTCCAGTTAACAGGCAGACAGGAAAACTAGACTATATCTTAACAGCTGATAAGTATGATGGTAATACTCAAATGTTAGAGGGGGTAACCTGGCAAGATTATGAGAATGGGAAGCTAGTCACAAGTATTCAAGCTGAAAAAGCAGAGTGGTTAGAAGAAGAATGGGTATTTATAGACGGAACTATCTATACGATTGGAGATAATGGACAAGTACCTCAGACTACCTTTAAAAGGTTTAATATGAAGAATAAATTAAATAGAACACCCACCCAAATTACTCGTAATCAGAAGGACCCTGAAGAGATGAGTCTCTCAGAGTTGGGGGAGCATATAAAGCTTATGGAAGAGGAAGGTCGAGATGTTAGTGAGTTGAAAGTGGTCTATCATCAGAGGTATGCAATTCCCTTTGCTTGTTTTATCTTTGCTTTAGTAGGGGCACCATTAGGTTTACAGCCTAATCGTTCAGGCTCTTCTATAGGTTTAGGATTGAGTATTATAGTTATTTTTATTTATTATACAATTATGACTATTGGTTCTTCCATGGGTGAGGCAGGAACTATAGCACCTTGGTTAGGAGCTTGGAGTCAGAATATAATCTTTACTATAGTAGGATTTGTACTAATGTATAAGGCGTCTAGATAGTATTTCAAAGTTCAATATTAATGTGTAAAGAGAATAGAGGATTCATATTAATAACCCGTATTGCTTATAAAATAGTAATTTACAACTGTCAATTAGCATTTAGAGTATATCTATAGGACTTATTATGATAAGCCTGATTTATTTTTTTATAAGATTTAACTGTACACTATCCTGAAAGGAAGGATGTAGTATGTATGGAATAAAATTATTGTTGGCTCTAGTTATTGTAGCAGGAACTATAGCTTATGTTGGTGATAAGATTGGAATGAAGATAGGAAAGAAGAGGTTATCCCTCTTTGGATTGCGTCCTAAGCATACTTCGATAGTGATTACTGTAGGTACAGGTATCTTAATTGCTCTGGCTTCTCTATTACTTTTAATGGGAGCTTCTAAGGATGTTCGAATGGCCTTATTTGATATGGAAGCAATGCTAGAGCGTTTATCAGCTTTAAATCAGAGTTTAGTATCTAAAAATAATGAATTATTAGGGTTACGAAGTGATATTGAGAAGAAGGTTAGCGATTTGCTTATCTTACAAGAGGATAAAGATGTTTTAGAATCAAATTTAACAAAGTTGAAGAAAGAATATCAAGTTGTTCAAGAGAGTAAACTAGAGTTAGAGGATAAAGTGGAGAAGTTAACTTTACAAAAAAGTTCTTTAACTGAACAGGTTGATAATTTAGCCTATAATATCAGTCTATTTGGTAGAAGATACTTATCTTCATTGACTGGTGATATTGTCTATCAAAAGGGTGAGATTATAATTGAAGAATCAATAGATTTAGAAGAATCCTCAGATAAGATAGAGAATAAGGTTGATAACTTATTAGAAGAAGCAGATAGGCTTGCTAGGCAAGCAGGTATTGAGATTAAAGATAATAAAGAAATTCTTGAATATAATATTCAAGAGTTGAATAGGTTGCATGATATTTTGAAAGAGAAGAAGGGTAGAGTTATTTTAAGATTATTAAGTGCTAAGAATACCTTCAAAGATGAAGTGCTATCTATCAATTTTGATCTTTATGAAGATTATAAAGTCTACCATCAAGGAGATACTATCCTAATGGCTAATATACAACCCAGTGATGACTTGTCATCTATTGAAAGGGAGTTGTATCTCTTGCTAGATAGTCTGAATAAAAAAGTTATCAGTGATGGGTTATTAGTTGATTCTGAGGTTGAGGAAGGAGAAATTAGCTTGATTAGTCTTTATCCAATAATAGATAAACTTTTATTAGAAAAGAAATCTATCAAGATTGAAATAGTAGCAATTGATGATATTTGGCGTAGTGATAATCTAAGAGATAATATAGAATTTAAGATATCAGGTGATGATAATGATAATCGGAATTGACCCAGGAAAGGATAAGTGTGGCTTAGCAGTTGTAGATCAAAAACTAAATATTAGATTTAAAGAGGTTATAAAAACTAATAGTCTTATAGATAAACTAAAGGTATTAAAAGAAGACTATGATATTGAAGAGATTGTCTTGGGAGATGGGACTAAAAGTAACAATATAGCTTCTAAGCTAGAAGGTCTCTTTAAAAATATTCATATAATTGATGAATCCCACTCTACTTTAGAAGCTAGAGAATATTATTGGCAGGATAACCCTAGGAGGGGTTGGAGAAGGTTACTCCCTATTACAATGCAAATGCCTCCAGAACCAGTAGATGATTATGTAGCTGTTATATTGGTCTTAAGGTATTTAAATAGCTTTAATAAAGAGAACTAAGTGAATTCACTTAGTTCTCTTTTTCTTATGTGTAATTAATGGTTATATCCCTAAGTTTAATAGAGTATCGGATAAGGGTATATTGCGACACTTTTTACACCTCATCCCCAACCCTTCTCCTACTCTTAGGAGAAGGGAGAAAAGTAAAAGAAAAAGAGTTTCCCCTCTCATTAGTTAAGGAGAGACTGGTTGTGTACGAAGAGTAATTGAACTGTATTACTCGTAAGGGGATTAAGGTGTGAGGTGTGAGGTTTTGAACTTAATTTTTAACTATAAAACTGCCGCAATATCATTCTATAGTATCATTTCTGCTGTAAGTATAAAGACAGTGGAATAAGCTCATCCAAAGAACAATTGTCTGATAATTCAAAATATAACAAAAAAATAAAGGTTCTAATTAACAATAAAATAATATAATACTATATAAGACATAATATATTAAATTATATATAATTTAATATATTACATTAAAAATACTAACTATTTGTAAAATTAACTAGTTATTAATTTTGATTTATTTTTTTTAATAAAAAACAGAATAAAATAAAGGAGTTTGGTTAGTTGCATAGAATTTAAATTATATAGAAAAATTTTATTAAATAAAGGCAAAGAAGGAGGTGAACCCCTATAAGCCGCAGATTGAACTTAGGAATTAGATTTAGAATGAAAAAAATATTTGAAAATTGAAAAGATATTATTATAAGAGAATAAGGGGGAAATAATAATGAAGAAGATTTCTTTATTACTTACGTTTGCTTTAGTTATGGCGTTAGCTGTACCAGCATTTGCTGCTGAAGGTGTAGAAGGAACTGTTAAATCTGAGGTTGAAATTGAAACTGTAGATACTGAGGATACTGAGGCAAAAATCACATTTACTCTTGCTGAGGTTGACATGGATGTTACTACTATGCCAGTTGATACTGCTCTAAATGTATTATTTTTAGAGGAGTATGTTCTAAATAATGATTATAGTGATGCTGATGCTAATGATTTCAATACTTTTAAATTTGCAGCTAACTTTGAGTACACTGGAATTGAGAATGTAAGCTTAGGTGTTAAGGGGACTGACCCTGCTGATGATGATGTAGATTACATGATTGTTAAATCAGGAGACAACGATGCTGATTTAGGATTTAAATTTTATGGAGATTATAAAATGGAGGTAGCTCCAGGCTTAACTGTTGGTTCTGACAATAATATTAAAATGGAGAAAACAGGTAGCGCTGATGAGTTTGATAAAAAGCTAACTGTTAATCCATTCGCTAATTATGAAGTAGTAGTTGCTGAAGGAAGAACTGTTGGAGTAGAATCTGATGTAGAATTTGTTTATGACAATGAAGATACTACAAATACAGTTACTATTAAGCCTTACTTCAATATAGAGCAAGCTATTGCTGAAGATGTAACTTTTACTGCTGATAATAGCTTTGAAATTGAGAAAAAATCTGAAGCTGATGATGCTGCTACTACTTTAGAAGTAACTCCTAAGTTAGAAGTTGTTAAAGGTAACTTAAAGTATGGAGTTACAGGTGCTGGATTTGAATTTGATGATAAAATTGGCTTAGATTATGATAGTGACCAGTTATTGGTTTACTATAAAAAGGGTGACTATGATGCTACTGTCTTCGCTATCAAGCCATATGTAGAATTAGAAATTGCTACTGTTGAAGGATTAGCTGTAGGTGGAGAGTATGCTTATAGAACTGGTAGTGATTCAAATGATAATGAGTTAACAGAAACTGTACTTAAGCCATATGCTAAGTACGAAATGCCATTAAGTGATAGCTTAACTTTCACTTCCGAAGCTAATTATGAAATTGAATCTCTTGATTTTAATGGAATTGAAGCCGATTTAAATACATTTACTATTAGTGCTGGAGTTGAATTAGCATTTTAATTAATGTTTAATCTAGCTGGAAACCTCTGGGATATTTTATCCTAGGGGTTTTTTATTTTTTGCAGATAATCCATCCTTCAAATAAGATATATTATTACAATTATTATAATTATTAACATTGGTTATAAGTAATAATAATCTAATAAAATTAATATAAATAAAAAAGATTTCAAAATTTTAGGTGTAATTTCATTATTTATAAATTAAATATTATAAAACACTATATATTTAACTTGTATTTATGCAGAAAGTCATCTTAATAATTGCAAAAAAATTTGAAGTAAATTAATAATTTTTGGATTAATTTTTTAAAAAATAAGTATGATTGTAATATCAGGTATGTTTAGAGATATATATTTAATTATTCTTTTTAATGAAATATTTGACATGGTTAAATTATTGTTGTATTATAATTATATAAGTCAATATTAGAAGATATTTAAATTTATTCTTTAGGTAAGGATAATTAAAATTTTATTAGAGTAACTAATCTATTTAAGTATAGTAAAGTTTTAATTATCTTAATAACTTAGGACTTACAAGGGGGGTGGAATTACTTAAGAGTAATATGGTATTTGTAATATAATTTTAGGAAGTTATTAAAATTTAAATAGCTTTGAGCAACTTTATAAGAACATAAGGGGGAAAACAACAATGAAAAAGATTTCTTTATTACTTACTATTGCTTTAGTTATGGCTTTAGCTGTACCAGCATTCGCAGCTGAAGACAACGTGAAGATTACTGGAGAGGTTGAGACTGTTTTTGAAGTTGGTCACTATGGGGAGGATGCAGATACAACTGCTGAACTATGGGCTGATGGTGATGCTTTAGATTTAGACTTAGCTGATGATAGTGATGACTTTCCTGCTGAGAGAGCATTTTACCAAAACATCGGTTTAAATATCGCAGGAAATGTTGATAATATTAGCTTTGACTTAGCTGTTGACACTATCACTAATAGTTTTGCTAAGGCTACTCGTGTACCTTATGATAATAATGTAGAATTAGGTGAAAATGATGATACAGAGGGGTTAAAATTTGATACTGCTTTATTAACAATTAGCAATGAATTTGCTACATTGAAAGCAGGAGATTTAGCTGATTATGATGTTGACTCTTACTTTATTGATGAAGAAGATATGGAAGGTGTAGAGGTAAGTACAGCAGTTGCTGATTATGCTGTTAAGGCTTTTGTAGTAGGTGAAGATGGTGACAAGACTGATGATTACTATGGTGTAAGTGCTACTAAGAACTTTGATAATGGTAGCTTTACTGGAAAGTTATATCATGTAAGAGCAGCTAATAAAATCACTGATTTAGCTGTAGCTGCTACTGTTGATGTAACTGATGTATTTACTGTTAATGGTGAAGTTGTATTCAACAGTTGGGAAAATGATATTACTGATGATAGTGATTCTCTATTCAACTTAGGTGCTAGTTACCAAGCTACTGATATAGTAACTGTACGTGGTGAGTTTGAGACTGTTGGAGAGAAATTTGCAGCTGCTCCTCAAGCTGACCTTGAAGAAAATGAAGGTGACTATAGCAAGTTCAATCTTGGTGCTGACTTTGCACTAAATCCTAACAATACTGTAAAGGCTGACTATACTGTAGTAGACCATGCTGATGAAGCTGAAAAGAAAAATACTTTTGAATTAGCTTTAGACAATGTAAATGGAGCATTTACTAATACTGCTAGTGTAGAATTTACTACTAATAATGGCTATATGGAAGGTACTGATATCACTGTATTTACTCTAGGAACTGAGTATGCAATGAGTGATGTTACTACTTTAACTGCTAAGTTAGTTAATCAATCTGCTGATGATGTTTCTGAAACTTATAAGGATCATAATGATTATGTTAAATATACTTATTTAGCAGCTGGTTTAGAGCAAAAAATCTCTGATAATATTAGCTGGGACACTGAAGCTAAATATATTACTGGAAGTAATTCAGCTGATACTCAAGATGGAGAAGGTAACTCTATCAAAACTAAGTTAATTGTTAGCTTCTAATTAAATCTAAAGAGATTAATTAAAGCCTCTGGGATATTTTATCCTAGGGGTTTTTTCTTTTTTGAATATGGGGATATTATGATATTTTTAGAGCTCATACCTCACCCTAGCCCTTCAGGGTTTAGCAACCCTTCATACAAAACCAGTCTCTCCTACTCTGAGGAGAGGGAATAAAAACAACGATTTCCAGCTCCCCCCTCTCATTAGTTAAGGAGAGACTGGTTGTGTACGAAGAGTAATTGAACTGTATTACTCGTAGGGGGCTAGGGGGTGAGGTATGAGTTTTTGATTTTAACTGTCAGCCGTCAACTGTACACTGTAAACTAATTTATTCCCCTATACTTACCAAAAGGATTTATAACTATCCCCTAGAATATAAATATTATATGAAGATAAATGACAATTAATTACTTAAATTTAAAAAGAATGGATAAACCTTCTTAAAGGATTTGAGAAGGAACTGTTGAATAAGTATATTACAAAGAGCAGTTAAAAGAGAGAATCAATTTCATACTTTTACCACTTGCTATTAAAGCCATTTATGTTATAATTAGCTTATAAAGGTTGATAATACTTAATGTTTTTTAATGATAAACAAGAAATAACATAAAATATTTTAGAGATTGATTGTTGAAAATCACTAAGATTTTAATAGTCTTAGTTCTCACTATTGATTACTTAATGATTTCCAATAATGAGCTTCTAAGATTTGAAAAAAGGCTATGATATAAGCTTTGAATTTTTTTAACCTCTAATGTCGAAATTTGTCGAAAAAAGAGGTCTATAACTGTACATTGTAAATTGTACACTGTACACTGTTTTTTTAACTTGTGTTTAAGCTTTATCATCTTAATAAATACTTATTCTGCTCAAGAAAGGAGGTGTCCCCCGTAGAGCCTTCAGTTTAAGATGGTAAACTTAACAAGGATACTTTGGTAGAAAACTAACATATTTAAGGGAGTAAGGAAGAATTGAGGAAACACGGCCACTCAACTTCGGAAATACCCCCCAAGTTATGTAGTAGAAGCTAAAATATCCAATATAATTTTAAGAAAAATACTACTAAACACACTAAAAACAACCTAGGGGGAATATTAATAATGAAAAAATTAATCACAAGCTTTTTAACATTAGCATTATTATTTACAATGTCAGTACCAGCAATGGCAAATCCATTTAATGATGTACCCGAAGGGCATTGGGCTTATGATGCTATTCAAAAAGCCGCTCAAGCAGGATTATTAGAAGGATATGGAGATGGAACTTATAAAGCTGCTCAAGATTTAACTCGTTATGAGGTTGCTGCTTTAACAGCTAGAGTATTAGAAAAAGTAGAAACTGGAGATAATCAAGTAAGTGCAGAGGCTGTAGAAGCAATTACAGCTTTAGCAGAAGAATTTGATGCTGAATTAGCTCAAATCAATGAAAAATTGTCTAATTCATCAGCTGTAACTATCTCTGGTAAGACTGGAGTAGAATACAAAGATGTAGAGCTTGAAGGAAATGGTGTAAAGCCAGGAGAAGATGGAAAATCAGTTGTTTATAAAGATCCATTTACAAAGGACTTAGATGATGATGATGATGATTATGTAGATGCAACTGATTATGATGATGATGATATGATTACTGCTGAAGATTACTTTAAGCAATTTACTGATTTAAATGTAAATATTGAAAAGGATGGAGTAATTGCTGACTTAAATATGTTAGCAGTAGGAAATTACTTTGGAAACTATGGAAATGACGAAGATGGAATGAGTGAAGCAGCATTAGAATTAGATGAAATTTCTGGTTCTATTACTACAGAAGACTTTGTTGCTACAATTGGTGATGAACAAGGTCTAGAATGGAAAGACTATTTATACTTCAATGATGATGATATTGATGGTGTAATATTTAATGCAGGAAACTCTCAAATTGCAGTAGGTCAACGTGATGATACAAGAGATATAGCTATAAAACAGGATAACTTATTTAACTTACCTGTAAATCTATTTGTTGGAGTTAGAGATAATACTGATAGAAATATAGTTGCAGGTCTTGATACAGCATTTAATTTAGCTGGTGTAGACTTCACAGGAGATTTAGCATTTAGTGATAAAGATATGAATGAAAGAGTAGCAAGATTAGGTGCAAGTAAAGACTTAGGATTCATTAAATTAGAAGGAAATATTGAATCTACTGAAAACTTCACAGGAATTGAAGTAGATACTGATGAAGATGATGGATTTGAAAGTACTAAGAAGGGTTATGATGTAAAAGCTAGCACAATGTTAGATAAAGTAGAAGTATCAGCATTATATGAAGATTATGAATATGCAGCTGACAGTGATGAAACAAGTGGAGAAGAAATTACTTTAGCAGCTGAAGTAAGTAAAGATAACCCTTACACAATTCTTGGTGTAAATGTATTTGGTGAATATGAATATGCAGTAAAATCTGAAGAAGAAATTAGATATTTAGAAGCTAATAAAGAATTAGGAAACATTACTGTAGCAGGTATCTATGATTATGATAATACAGATAACTTAGCTGATAAGGTATTAAGTGTAGCATATGGTACAGAATTTGATGTAGCAGGAATTAAGTTAGCACCAACTGCTCAATTAGCAGCTATCTATGATATCGATAACAATGAAAGAATCAATAAAGAAGCTGGAATCGATGCATCTTACCAAATTAACGATAAGTTAGATGTAACAGCTGGATATGCTTGGGCAGATAAAGAAGATAGAGTAGATGACGGAATGGAAGGAGAATTCACTACTGCTAAGGCAGGATTAGAATATAAGGTAACAGATTCTGCTTCAGCAACAATTAACTTTGAAAGAGCTGATTATGTAAATGCTGTAAATGCTACTGAAGACTTTAGTGTAAATAGCATTACTGGTGGAGTAAGTGTTAACTTCTAAGTTGTACTTTTAACCTAAAAGCCTCTGGATTATCCAGGGGCTTTTTTTTATAAAAATGGAGGTATTTGACTAAAGTAATAGAATATATAAATAAATTGAGGAGGGGTTTATAATGAAGAAGTTATTTATACTCTGTTTAGCTTTAGTAATTTTGGCTTTGCATACTCCTTTAGCTATGGCAGAAACTGTTACAATAGATACTAAGGTAGTAGAGGTTGATGAGAGTGAAATGATAAAGTTGGCAAGTCAAGAGAAGTTTGATAATTTAACTACTGTTATGAAGAAATTAGTTCAACTAAATATATCTACTGAAGAGAATATTGTAGAATTAGAGAAGATTAGTATTATTGATTTTGAGTATGGTGAAGGTGCTAAGATAAGGATTTATTATCAAATTAATTGAGTTTATAAAAAAGCTAAGTGGTTAACCACTTAGCTTTTTGTTCTTTTAGTAAAATTATTGGTTTTATTTTAAAAGGTGATAAATAGTTTTAATATTCTTAATTACATATAATGTGTTTTATTTTGTTATTTATGTTAAAATGAATGTATCAGTACCAATAAAAAGAATAGAAACTATTTGGCAGATTAACAGGAAAATGAGGTATGACTAAAGAATAATATATTATAGAATTATTATGTGAAAAAAGGAGGTAGATTAGATGAATAAATATATAAATAAATTATTTATTGGTATTTTATTAATATTTACATTTATTTTTGTTTTTGCAGGAACTAGTTTTGCTTTTAGCCTAACTGTTAATTCTGATCATGGTACTGTAACTAAGAACCCTAATCAAGCTGATTATCCTGATGGGACTAATGTAGAGTTAACAGCTACTCCTGATACGGCTTATATATTTAGCCACTGGGAAGATAATTTAGGTAATAATTTAGGAACTACAAATCCTATAACAATAACTATGGATAGTAATAAGACTATCACTGCAGTTTATTCTGAGCAATATCAATTAAACACAAGTACTGATTATGGAGAGATAGAAGTAACAGGAACTTATCCAAATCTACATTTGAAAGCTGTAGCCAATGCTGGTTATGAATTTGACCATTGGGGAGGGGATGTTAATTTTGATATCAACTCTCAAGAAGGCGATATCCTTATGGATAGTAATAAATCTGTAACAGCTACATTTGTTGAAGGGAAAGTAACTGATTTTGAGATTGGACCACGGCATATTGTAAAAGAGGTAGACGTTAGAAAGTTTGAATTTCGTCCTGAAGCCAGGTTGGAAGGATATAGTAATGATGTTACTATACTCTTTCAATTCAGTGCTGATGCTCCAAATATTTACGTTATTAATACAAGTAACGACCTGTTGGAGGCTGATGCGAATAGTAGTACTGATATAGAGTATGATGAATCTAATGGAAAGGTCGTTTTTAAAAATGGTTTCTTTAGTGATATGCCAATCAATAATACTTATGAGGTTAGACTTGGTAGTCAACAAGGTCCAACATTAGCAACATTTACTATCAAGTCTTCCTACGCATCTCCTAGAATTGATGTAAGGGTTGAAAATCACTTTCAGTATGGAATTCTTGATCCGGGTAAGGTTTATTACTTAAAAAACAAATCAGATTTGATAGTTGATGTTACTGCTCAATCTGATATTGCTGATCAACGATTTATTAGATCAAGTCAAGACACTGAGCCTGATACTTTAAATAGATCTATCAGTTTAGATACTACTTGGAGGACTATTGATGGTGGATCTGATATTGCAGGTATATTAAATCAGAGAATAACAAAGACAAATTGGCAAATAGATAATATTACTCCTTTTACAGAAGAATTAAATAAGTTACCAGCTGGCACTGAACTTAATGTTATAGCTGTAAGAATGAAGGCATCTGCTTTTGGGGCAGAGACTCCAACAGATCATACCTATTATTTTGCTTTAGATGTTGATGATGATCCTGAAGTAATTGGTGTGACTCCTGGTGTCTCCTTTAAAGAAATATTAAATCAAACGACTGATAGTCAAAAAATTGAGATAGTTAAAGCGAATAGTGCAGAGTACTCCCAACCAGAGATTAAAATTTCTTTTAGTGAAAATTATTCAGGATTTGAAGGAGGTTCTTTAACACCTGAAGATTTGATTAATACTAGAGGGGTTAAGGTAGATGATGATAGAGTTATAGATGATATAGTCAATGACTATCTATATGAAACAGATGATCAATTTGATCAAGTAGTAGATGTACACTTTAGAGTAATTGATTATAATGAAAATACAAAGACTGCTACTATATTTCCTTATGGAACTTTAAAAGAGGGTAAATATGTTATAAGAGTTACTGCTACTGACATCTCTGGAAATGTAAATGATACCGATACACTTACCCCTGGAGTTACGGGTTTTACATTTATGTTAGAGGTTAATGAAAATAGACCAATAATTAACAATATAACCTTGAAAGATAATAAAGATAAACAGGTTGATAAGGTAATTAGTACTAACGGAGGTAAGTTGTACTTTGATGTTCATAACTCTGAAGAAGTGAGGTATCAAATTAGGTCAGGTGCAGATGTAGGACAACCATGGACCTATAGATATAAGACTAATTTAGATAAAAAGACCGATTATATAGAGGAGGATTTAGCTAGTTTAATTTCATCACTTGAAGATGAGACCTATGAGGTAATAATTATAGCTGATGATATTCAGATAAGTCCTGACTTGATCAGTGAGATTCAAAGTATAAATTTAGATAGTACAAATAATGATATAGAAGGTGACATCAAGGCTCAACTTGAGAGTGCAGGTATAACTTTAGATGAGCAGCGAACTCAAATTAAAGCCTTCAGATTCAAAGTAGATGGAACTGCTCCACAGATTATAAGTAATATTCAGTACTATAATTCTAAGACAACAACTATAGAAGATACAAGCAATGGTACCTTTGGTGTTATATATACTGCAATTCCACAATTCCAACTTATTATTAGTGATATTTCAAATATAACTGATCTTAGACATATAGAATTTGTAAAGGAAGGTGAGAGTGGAGGGATAGCAGGTGAGTTACTTAATTCATTAATTCCTCTAACTGTAGATTCAATTCCAACTAATATTTCAGCTACAATGCAGACTGATATCAAAAATGAGATAGATCAGGGCAAAAATGTTTATCTTATTAAATTTAGACCTAAATCTTCATTGGCTGATGGTATATATAATTTACAAATGGATATACAAGATGAATGGGGAAATGGATCAGGGTTGATAAACTTCCTAGCTTTATTTGAATATCAAAATGTAGTAGCAGATATAGAATTTAATATTAATGATGGAGAAAAATTAAGTGTTAATGAATCTTCAACGATAAGAATTGATTTTAAAGAGAATAGAGAGATTAAGCTTACAAGCTTAACTGTTAAGATTGATGAGAAAACTATAATTGAAGCTGGAGAGCAAGTAACAGAGACTAAAAAGGATTACTATATTAGCAAGATTACTAATACTCAAGATGGAAATGAGGTTGTAAGTAGAATTATCATCTTTGCTAAGACCCCATTTTTGGGTGGAAATCATAAGGTAACAGTCTTAGCAGAAGATAAATATAGTGAACTTCCAGCTAAAGAATTATCCTTTACAGTAACACCTAGAAAAGGTTTTGGGTTTGGACGTTTATTAATTTATTAAAGGTAATATGGGAACAAAGGAGGGGAAGTAATGAAGAAGTTATCGATATTGATCTTCTTAATTATGCTAGCTATAAGTTTATCTGGATGTTTAGTTTCGGACAAGTCTACCAAATCAACACAGAATAGTGGTGAAATTTCAGCAGCAGTAGCTGATAAAATCGAAGCTTTCTTCCTTTATAATGAATTTGATAGTCCTAGAGATAATTGGACTACAGAAAATGAGGGAGTAAATTGGAATCCAGCAAATGATTGGACTGTAGAAGATATTATGTCGTTGTTCAATAGTAATCATGATGAAGGTTATCAGATATTGACTATTTATGAGAGTGAATATGACCTTGAATATAAAAAAGACTTTAATAAGTTAGAAGATGAATTAACAGAGATGGGTTCTATCTTTATCAAACAGCCAGGCGTTTACCATCTAGGAGTATATTATCTCGTCAGCGAAGAGTTAAAAAGTGATATAGAATATCAGTACAAACATTATTACAATATTGATTTGGATTTAAAGACAAGTCTAATCTTAAAGGATGGAGTGGAGTCAAAGAATTTAAAAGTAATTCCAGAAAGTCAAAATTCTGCTAAAGCCATAGTATACTTTTTGGTCTATGAACAGAATGAAGATATAGGACCTTTGGTTACTGATTATGGAACAGTTACTTTTCAATTTACTAAAGTTTCTGGTGAATGGTTGATTGATCGTATGGTAATCAATTATTTGGATGTAGATGATGCTCCTGTAGATCAGATTGAAGCTGCTCCAGATTGGGTGCAGGCTGCAAGTGGTATCTAGACTGAATATAGTATTAACTTTAGTAATATTGATAGTAATTAATTATAGTTGTAATCTGAGAGCAGAGAGTAATAGTTATTATATGTTAAAGTTAGATATAGGAGAATATAATAGTAATATATTGGAGTATATTAGCCTTGATTATAGTCAAAATACCAAGGATTATGAGCTTGAATTTCAAATGGACTTGGACAAGGGATACTTTTTTACAGAGGGAATAGTCATAGATGAAACAGACTGGGACTATGATAACTATCTCTTTAAGCTAAGGCAAGGAGATAATAGAATAAGTCTAGGTATGACTTCAGTCCCTTCTGTTTCTAAATTTTTATATGGAGGAGATTTATCAGGCGTTCACCTTAAAAAAGATAATTATCAAGTCTGGTATGGAACTAATAGCAGTAGCTCAGGATTTAGAATTAATAGTAATCAAGTGATGGGGGTATTTTGGCAAAATAATAGTAGAAAGATAGGATGTTTGAGTAATGATGAAGCTGGTGATAAGAATCATTATTTAAGTTATGCTGATAGATATACTTTAAATGAGTTAGATTTATATTTAGAGTCTATTATAGGACAGAATAGTGAAGACGATTTGTTAGGAGAAGCAGTATCTTTGAATTTAAATTCCTATCTGTTTGATATCGATTATACTATTAATTTAGATTATCAGTCGGCTGATTTTGAAGCACTTAAGTCTAGATTTGATTCAGGGAATGGGAAATATAATATTAGTTTAGAAGGTTATAAGAATTTAGGAAGGTATCTGCTAAGGAGCAATTTAGGATACAAGGAAAATAATCTATCAAGGAAGAGTAGCTGGATTAATAAAGATTTTGACTTGGGGATTAATATCGATTATTATGGAAATGATCATGGAGTTTATGCTTTAAGTGGTAGCTATAATAGAAGTAATGAATATAGAACTGCTACAATGCTTAATACTTTTGTAGAAGATAAGGCTAACCTAGCTTTTAGTTATGAAGGTAATCAATGGAGCTATGATTTATCTCTAAGTCAAAACAAGGATAGTTATTTGATTAGTGGTTTTGAACTGATAGAAAAAGGAGCTAATATTTCTATTAAGTATGATCCTGCTATTAATTATTGGTTGAGCTTAGATTATAATATTAACTGGAAAAGTTATAGTAGTTTAAGAAGATATTATAGTTTAAAGTTAGATTATAAACGTAATTTTTTCAATGATATAGATTATAATTTAATTTTAGAGTTAGAGGATAAATATGGTTTAAGGATTAATTTAAAGCAAATGCTCTTTTATGAATTTAATCAAAAGCATAGTTTTGAAGTAGGTCTTAATCTAAAACATTATTTAGAATCGAGTAATTATTTATATAAGAACTTAATTTTGAAATATAGATTGAATTTTTAAGAAAAATTAATAACTAAGTATTTTATAAACCTACTTAGGTAGTTTATGCTACTTAAGTAGGTTTTTCTTTTTTACGATAAATTTAATTGAATATCCAGTCATTACTTGGGCTAAATAGCCTTTAAAACTTGAATTTTACTAAGTTGTTTAGTAAGATAGACTTATATGTTTGAATTACTTAGTGTGAGTGTGGGTGACTTCCACTAAGATTTGTCACACTGACACTTAAGTAAATGGTAGAAAGGGTGAAAGACCTTGGAGAGAATATTATTTTTTGTATTACTAATATCAGCTTTATGTGCACCAATTGTACAAGCTAATCAGGAAGTTCCCTTTGTAGTCAGTGCTGATGGATTTGTGGTGCTAGATGAAGAATCTCAAATAATCCAAGCTGAAGAGAATGTATTGATTACAATGGAAGAGGACTCTATTAGAGCTGATAAGGTTGAAGTTGATTTGATAACCAAAATAATTAAAGCTTCAGGAAACATTCTTTTAGTTCAAGGGGAACAAGAGGTTTCTGGAGATGCCTTAGAATATGATTATATCAGTGGAGAAGGAAAGTTTTATAATGCTCAGTCTAAGGAAGAGGGTATTACATTTAGAGGAAAGGTGATTAATATTGTAAAGGATGAGATGGTTATGGAGGGGACAGAATTAATTCCTGGTGACCATACCCATAAGGATTACCATTACAAATTAACAGCTGAAAATATTAGGGTCTATCCTGATGGTAAAGTTGTTGCTACAGGGGTCTATTTATGGATAAAGGGTAAGAAGATTATGCCTCTACCAACCTATACGACGAGCTTAGATCCAGTAGAGCGGAAAAAATATGCTATTCCTGAGCCTAAATTAGGATATAATAGGAATGATGGAGCATATCTTGATGTTAATTATGATCATTATGTTGATGAAAATCTAGAAGGTTCTCTTCATTTTAAGGCTACAACTAAGAAGGGGAATGAATTAGATTTAAATTATAACTATAGTCCAAGTGAGAGCTTTCAGTTTAGACCTAATTTAAGTTATGAGCAAGGGATAGGTGTAGATGGTAGTGTTAATTTAATAAATAAGCTTGGTGGTATTAATAGTAATCTTAGTTATAATGCTTATATTGAAGATGATGAAGATGATCCAGATTATAAAGAAAAAGAATGGTTAGCAAGGTGGGATTTGACTACTGATATTTTTGGAGTTAAATCTGGGTTGCACCTTAGAAGGGATGAAGATGATTTAGAGACAGGAAAAGAGATTACCTTTGATAAGAAGTGGTCAGATTATTATTGGCAGCTTCGAGCTGGAGAGGATAATGAATATGACTATAAGCCACAATTTTCTCTAGGGATTAAGGATAAAGATCTGGGAAAGGGAACTTTATTCTCTACAGACCTTAGAATAGCAAATATTTATGAGAGAAAAACTGATATTAAAACATCTAAAAGAGAAATTGATTTGAGGTTAAGGGATAGTCAAGTTAAAGTAACTGATAGTACTAATCTTTATTGGAATGGAGGATTATCTATGTCTGAATATGGGACAGGAGATGATTTCCAAACCTATGACTTTAATCTAGGTATTGATCAAAAAATAGCTTTTCTCGATGTTAATCTAGATTATCAATATTATGATGAACTTGGACAGACTCCCTTTAAATTTGATTTATTAACAGATGAAGACCAAAAGATTGGAGAAAGAAATTATTTTACGGCAAGTATTGGGAGTGATTTAAAGCTAAGTGATAATTTAGATTTTAAATGGAATGCACTGGTTCGTAATAGTAAGTATGAAAATAGAGAAGATTATAATTATTATCAATTTGATACTAAGACTTTTTATCAGATTAATGAATTTAATAGTATCGGTTTAGGCTATAAGTATATAGGAACTGTAGGGGAAACTCCTATTGAAGATGAAGAGGTTGAAAGAGATGACTTATATAATGAGGTTACTGTAAGTTATAACTTCCAAACTAATCAATTAGCATTCCCTTATTGGGATGTAGAAGTAGAGGCGGGCTATGATTTTATTGATAGTGAACTATCTACTTTGAAATACTCTTTAACAAGAGAGTTTGATTGCTTCAATACTGGAATTGAATATGATCAACTAGAGAATGATATTCATTTCAGCCTTCGCTTGAAGTATTGATATAGAATTTAATTTAATTGGATATTGATTAAGTGACGAGAATTTTCTCATCACTTAATCTATTTTTAATAATATACTCCTTTAAGTTAAAAACTATATATTAATTGAACTAATTGCTCATATTACTTAGCTAGTATTGAAGAGCTAATTACTTTATTATATAATTAAATAGAATGATATAATTTACTTATTGTTATAATTATCTCAACAAAAAGGGGTCTAAATATGTCAGTGGCTTATTTTACTTATAATTTTTTAGTATTTATTATTTTATTATTATATTCTCCTATACTAATTTATAGAGTTTTAATTAATAAAGAAGATATAACCTCTTTATTAGAGAGGTTTGGTTTTTTATCAAAGGATATTATAAGAAGATTTAAAGGTGAAAAGGTTATTTGGGTTCATGCTGCTTCAGTAGGAGAAGCTGGTGCTGCTAGCCCTGTTGTAGCTAAGTTAAAGCAGAGATTTCCTGAATATAAAATTGTCTTTTCTAGTATGACCAATACTGGAAGAAATATGGCCCAAAAGATTATCAAAGAAGCAGATGGATTTATTTATATCCCTTTTGATTTCTTTTTGATTATAGGGAAAGTTTTAAAAGCAATTAATCCTGAGCTTCTGTTGATTATGGAGACAGAGCTGTGGCCTAATCTAATAAAATATAGTAAGAAGCAAGGTGCCAAGGTGATGCTTGTCAGTGGAAGGATAAGTGATAGTAGCTTTAAACAGTATAAGTATCTAGGGCCTTTATTAAAGAATATGTTTGATCAAATAGATATTTTAAGTATGCAATCTCAAAAAGATATGGATAGAATTATAAAATTGGGAGCAGATGAAGATAAAGTTTGTAATAATGGTAATACTAAATTTGACCAAGAATATGGTAGAGTTGATTCTGAAACTAAGAAAGCTATTTATCGAGAGTTTAAGCTTGACCCCAAACAGGCCATTATCGTTGCTGGTAGTACCCATGATAATGAAGAAGAGCAGTTAATTTCTCTTTATAAGGAATTAAAGATAAAGTTTGATGATTTAGTTTTACTATTAGTTCCTCGTTATATTGATCGAGTTGAAGAGATAGAGAGTTTATATAATCAAGCAGGAATTAATACAATTAGAAGAAGCAGAGTAAAGGATAGGGATTCAGCTAAGCAATCGGTTATTTTGGTAGATACTATTGGAGAATTGGCTAAATTATATGGGATTGCAGATTTAGTATTTGTAGGAGGTAGCTTAATTGAACGTGGAGGTCATAATATATTAGAGCCTGCTTCTTTGGGTAAGCTTGTCTTTTTTGGACCACATATGTTCAACTTCAAAGATAGTACCAAGCTATTATTAGAGAATAAGGTAGGTATTCAAGTAACTAATGTATCAGAACTAATTGAACAGATGGAATATTACCTTAGTAATTCTAATATTTTAGAAGAACAGAGTAGACAAGCTATAGAGATGATTAAGGATAATCAGGGGGCATCTTGGCGAAATATTAAGTTAATAAGTAGACTATTAGAGGGAAGAAAGGAATTAAGTAAATGAAGATATTATTGATTAGGTTAAGTGCTATTGGTGATGTAATTCATGCCTTACCAGTTGCCAAAGCTACTAGAGAAAGATATCCCAAGGCAGAGATTACTTGGATAGTAGAAGATAAAGCAAAGGATTTGGTGATAGGAAATCCTAATATAGATAATATTATCATATTGCCTAAAAAAGAATGGAAGAGAGAATTTAAGGATAAGAAGTGGTCGACCTTAAAGAAGGCACGAAGCTTTTTTAAGGAGCTGCAGAAGCATCAATTTGATATAGCTTTAGATGTACATGGGTTATTTAAGAGTGCTTTAACAGCCTATTTAAGTGGAGCTAAGAAGAGAGTTGGTCCTGCTAATGGAAGAGAAGGTTCTACTCTTTTTTATCAACAGAAGGTTAATTTGCCTACAGAAGAGATTCACCAAATTGATAGAAATCTTCAGATAGCTCAAGGAATAGATGTACAAGCTGATGATGTAGATTTTGATATAATTCTTTTACCTGAAGAGAAGAGAAGGGTTGCTCAGATATTAGAAGAGTTGGGAATAGAAGATAAAAGAGTATTAGTCACTATTAATCCCTATACTAGTTGGAGCTCAAAAAATTGGTTGAATCAACGTTGGGCAGAGGTAGCTGATAATTTAATCAAAAACTTAAACTGTGAAGTTATCTTCACTGGCGGTCCTGCTGATAGGGCTGGAGTCAATGAGATTATAGATTTAATGAAGGAAAGATCACATAATCTAGCTGGAAAGACCAACCTTAAAGAGCTTGCAGGTATCTATGATAGAGCAGACTTGTTTATTGGTTGTGATACTGGACCAATGCATTTGGCAGCAGCAATGGGGACTTCTGTGATTGCTCTATTTGGTCCAACAAATCCAAAAACTCATGGTCCTTATGGAGATAATAATATTGTACTTAGAGGGGATACCCAATGTAAATGCTGCTGGAAGAGAGTTTGCCAGCATGATAAGGAATGTATGAAGGCTATAGGTGTAGCTGATCTTCTAGGGGCTGTTAATTTGATGTTAAGGAGTGAAACTTAATGAATGATAATATAAGTAAGGTCAAAAGAATCCTGATAATTGACCTCTTATATCTAGGAGATTTAATCTTTTTAACTCCCTTTATTAGGAATTTAAGAAATAAGTATCCTAAGGCAAAGATAGATATGATTGTTAATTCTAGCTTCTTTGATATTATAGAGGGAAATCCTTACTTAGACCAGGTCTATGCCTATAATAAGAAATGGAGTATAAAGGAGAGTTGGAGTTTTGCTAGGAGGTTAAGTCAGAATAATTATGATTTAGGTCTTAATCCCCATGGGAACTGGCGAACAGCACTATTATTGAAAGTAATTAATCCAGCTTATACTATTGGTTTTGGTGGTAAGGGAAGAGGAATCTGGCTCGATCAAGAGTTAGCACCAGCAGATAATATGCATATGGTAGATGTTTATCTTAATTTTTTAGCAGAGATAGGCTTTGAAAGCATAGACAATCAAGGGATAGAGTTACAGGTCAATCAGGAAGCTAGTGAGAATATGGCAGACTTCTTACAGAAGCATGGTATAAAGGATGAGGATAGAGTAGTAGGTCTAAACACAGGAGGTAGCTGGCCTACTAAGCAATGGACTAAAGATGGTTTTGCTCAGCTAGGAGATAGATTACAGGAAGAATTTAAAGCTAAGGTTATCTTTTTTGGTGGACCAGGGGATGTAGAGAGAGTAAATGAGATAGTTAAGATGATGAATACTACCCCAATTATTGCAACTGGAAAGACCACTTTAAAAGAATTAGCTGCTTTAGCAGCAAGGTGTGATTTGTTTATCAGTGGTGATACTGGACCAGTCCATGTGGCAGCAGCAGTAGGAACACCTACAATAGCCTTATTTGGTCCTTCTGATGAGCAGAAGTATCGTCCATATGGGCAAAACCATCAGGTGATTGAAAATGGGATTGATTGTCGCCCTTGTGGACATCATCATTGCCCTTTAGAGCATCATAAGTGCTTGGAGGAGATTAGTGCTGAGGATGTATTAAAGAGAGTTGATAATAGTTTATAAGAGGAATTTGATAGGAAAAGACAGTTTTCCTTAAAAGATCATAAGATTTCCCAATAAATGCCTACTAGTAATTCAAAAGATTACTTATTATTTATTAATATTTAATTGGTCAGGAGGAAATGATGATATCATTATCAGCTTTAGTATTAACTTATAATGAAGAAGAGAATATTACTGAGTGTTTAAAAAGTATAGATTGGATTGAAGATATTGTAGTAGTAGATTCCTATAGTCAAGATAAGACTCTAGAATTGGCTAAAGAGTATACTAATAGAATCTATCAAAGGAAGTTTGATGACTTTGCTTCTCAACGTAACTTTGGATTAGATCAGATAGATTCTGAATGGGTATTGGCGATAGATGCAGATGAAAGAGTTACACGTGAGTTGAGAGATGAGATTATTGCTAAATTAAAGAATGCTAATGCTGAAGGGTATAAGATTCCTAGGAAGAATTATTTTTTAGGAAAATGGATTAAATATTGTGGTTGGTATCCTGATTATACTCTAAGATTATTTAAATCCCATAATAGATATAGGGGTTTAGTCCATGAAGGGGTAGATATAGAGGGAAAGATAGATAAATTACATAATGATTTTATTCATTATACTTATCGTGATTTAAGTCATTACTTAAGTAAGATTAATCAGTATACTAGTCTTGATGCTGAGAAAAAATATAAAGCAGGGAAGAAGAAGGGAATAGCTTATATCATTTTGAGACCTATAGCAGAATTTATTAAAAAATTCATCATAAAAAAGGGTTTTTTATTAGGAGTATCAGGGTTAATAGTATCAGTATTATCATCTTACTATCAATTTTTAAAGTATATTAAACTATGGGAGAAGAATCAATTTGAGTCAGGGAGAGAAAGATAATGAAGAAGATTTTATTTTTAAATAGTTGTGTAGAGTGGGGTGGAGGAGAGAAATGGACCTTTGATACTGCTCATGAATTGCATAACAGAGGGTATGAAGTAATTATCGCTAGTGTACCTAAGAGCGAGCTTTATCAAAGAGCTCAAAATGCTGAGATTAGGACTGAAGTGGTTTCTGTAAAAGGAAGTCTATCTGCCCTTAATCCTATAAAGTTATTTTCTTTTATCAATTTTCTAAAAAGAGAAAGAATAGATACCATCTTTTTAAATTTATCCCAGGATTTGAAGTTTGGAGCATTAGCGGCTAAATTAGCAGGTATAAAGCAGATTATTTATCGAAGAGGTAGTGCTATTCCTATTAAGGATAAATTTTATACTAAATTCTTATTAAGAGACTGTGTTAGTGATATTATAGCTAATTCCCAAGCTACTAAGGATACCATCTTAGCGAATACTTCAGATTGGCTGAATGAAGATAAGATAGAGATTATTTATAATGGAATTAAGTTAGATGGAATAAAAGAGAATAGCCAAGGATCCAATATAAGGGAAGAGTTTGGAATTAAAGATGGTGAAATTCTAATAGCTAATATAGGACGATTGAGTAAACAAAAGGGGCATAGATATTTGATAGAAGCTGTTGATCTTTTAAGAAGAGAGATAGATAACTTCAAAATTTTACTTGTAGGAAAAGGTGAATTGGAAGAAGAATTAAGAAAGCAGGTTAAGGAATTAAATTTAGAGGATTATATTATATTTACTGGATTTAGAACAGATATTTATAATATTATGTCTCAGATAGATTTCTTATTGCATACAGCTTTATGGGAAGGGTTTGGTTTTGTTATTGCAGAGGCTATGGCAGTAGGAAAACCTGTAGTCAGCACTGATGTAAGCAATATTGCTGAAGTTATAGTAGATGGGGAGAGTGGTTATTTGGCTGAAAGCAAGAATCCCCAAGATATAGCAGATAAGGTAATAAAGATGATTAAAGATAAGAATCTATGGCTTGAGATGGGGAGTTTAGGTAGAAGAATTGTAAAAGAAAAATTTACTTTTGAAGATAAGGTCAAAGAACTGGAAAGTGTTTACTTGAGAATGAAATAAAATTTGTATTATTAGTAAGAGGTGAAAATCATGTCTCTAAAATTAGAGATAGGTAATAAAGTTGATTATATTCAAAGGGAGACTGGTAATAATAATCAGTTATTATGGATGAATGAAGGCTTTAAAAACCCTGAGTTTAAAAAATTTATTGAAGAGATTGAAAGTCGAAAAGGTGGAGAAAAGGTATATGATGTTCGGAATGTTTTAATTCACTTTGAAACTGACAATATTCCTGGAATTAATGAAGATATTATAATAAAGAAATTTAATTTAACTAGAAAATATGATAAATTGAGATTCTGTTTCTTAGATTCTAAAGCAGTTAGATCTCTTAAGTTAGCTTTAGCTTTAGAAGAGATTGGTCTAAGAACACCTAAACCAATTGCTTTGTTAGAGAAACGAGGTAGATTTAACAAGATAATCTCTAGTTACTTTATTACTGAGTACATTGATTATGATTATAATTTATTAAATATTTTGAAAGATGATAAGCATCCTTTAAGAAGCAGGGTGAAAGAGTGGTTACCTCAGATTGCTAAAGATATTAAAAAAATGCATGATGCAGGTATAGTTCATAATGATTTACATGCTGGAAATATCTTGGTTGAGGATATTGATAATAAACCTAGATTTTACTATATAGATTTAAATAGGGGTAGGATAAAAAAGCGTTTGACCATGAAAGCACGAATGAAAGATTTAGCTAGGTTTAAATTAAAAAGGGATGAACAAGAGATTTTAATCAAAGGTTATGATTTGGATAATTACGAAAAACTGGTAGAATTGATAGTTAGATTAAGAGAAAATCGAAAGAAATTTTTAAAATGGAAAAGAAATATCAAAGGATTAATAAGAAAATAAGAAATATTCATTTAAAGAAGTATATTTAGCAATATAACTATAAGTAAATTTGTTGGAATGTATTAATACTTAGTTTTTAAAAGGTGTTTATTAGTAATGGTTTTAGCAGTTAATTTATAATTAAGGGTGTGGTTGTGTGAGTTTTGGGAGAGCTAGCTGTTATTTGGATAAATTAATCATTGGAGGGCTATTTATAATGGCTTTCAGTTCAGCTTTATCGATTGCTGGATCAAGTATTGGTCTTGGATTAGCTTTTTTAGGATACTTAACTAAAGCTGTAATAACTAGAGATTTTAATTCTGGTATTAAGAATAATTATTTTAATTTACCGATATTAATATTTTTATTGACTATATTGATATCCTTTATTGGTACTTATAATTTGGAAGAGAGTATAGATGGTTTAGAGGATTATATTTTATTTTTTATCCTATATTATATGATAATTACTACTGTCAAAGATGCTAAGTTGGCAGACAAACTATTTAAGACAGGTCTGTTATCAATGACTATAGCATCGATTTATGCTCTTGGTTGGCAAAAGTATTATTTAGGAATTAGGAGAATTAAGGCTAATTATATGGCATTAGATTTTGGTGCACTTTTATTAATTTATTTAATTTTTGTAATCGTTTATCTTGTATGGTTAAGGAAGGATTTGAAAGGGATTATAGGCTATAGTATATTGGCTATATTATTTACTTTGACTTTACTTTATAATCAGACTCGTGGGGCCTGGTTAGGATTAATTGGAGCAGGATTTCTTGTCTTCTGGATTCGAGATAAGAGATGGATTCCAATCTTTTTATTAATTATAGTCTTATTAGGATTATGTACTCCTCAGGTAATTCAGAATAGAATTAAAAGTATTATTGATATAGAGCACAGTAGGAGTAACTTAGGTAGAATTGCATTATGGAAGGGTTCAATTTTAATGTTTAGGGATAACCCTATTAATGGGGTTGGGATAGGTAATTTTCAAGAAGTATATGATACTTCATATACACAGCCTAACACTACGTCCAGTAGCCATGCCCATAATAACTTCTTCAACTTTTTAGCTGAAACTGGAATTATTGGTTTATCAGGTTTTATTTATTTACTTTATTCTATTTTAATTTACTTGTATAGGAGTTACTGTAAAGTAAATGATGAATATTACAAGTTATTTATTTTATTTTCCTTTGCAATGGTTTTTGGTGTTTATGTGATTCAAGGAATGACAGAATATAACTTCTATAAATCAGTGATAGGAAGAACTACATGGTTTCTTTTGGGTTTGAGTACAGTGATAATTAATCGATTAATTCAAGGTAATAATATAAAAGAGTAGTATATAAGAAGAAAAGGTAAGTTTGGTAATTTATATAATTGAGCATTATATATTAAAATTATTTTTGGAGCTATTATTATTTTGGTAATATATATATGCTCGTTTAGAATAAGTTAAAGATTTGATGATATTAGAATTTTTGTTTATGTAATTATAGAAGAACTAATGTTTGATGAAAACAAATATTTAAGGTTTAGAGATAGGTCAATAAAGGAAGCAAATGACTTTAAGATTGAAACAATTATGAATAAGAAGATATATTATACAAAATAGTAATTTGAATGATTTTAATATAAGGAATATATGTGGAGGTTAACTATATGGTAAGTACTTCAGCCCAAATTTCTGTTATAATTGCAGTTTATAATAGGTTAGATTTTTTGGAATTACTCCTTAAGTCCTTGGATATACAAACTTTTAAAAATTTTGAAGTGATAATAGCCGAAGATAACAATTCAGAAGATATGAAGAAGTTTATTGAAGAAGAGAGAAAAAAGCATTTATTTTTAATTAAACATGTATCACAACAGGATAAGGGCTTTAGAAAAAATAAAATTTTAAATAAAGCTATAAAATCTTCTAATACTGATTTCATAGTCTTTTTAGATGGGGATGTTATTCTTCATCATAGATTTTTAGAAGAGTATTATAAAAATAGAAGTGAAGGGGTTTGTCTATTTAGTAAAAGAGTTTTATTAAATTCAAGATTAACTAATAGGATTTTAAGAACTAAAAATTTTAAAGCATTATCTTTTTTAAGGATTTTAGTAAATGGGTGTAAGCATTTGGAGGAAGGAATTTATTTTCCTTTTAAATTTAATTTTATTAATAGAAGAACATTTGTTATAGGATCTAATTTTGGTCTATTTAAAGATGAGATTTATAAAATAAATGGTTTTGATGAAGACTATGAAAGACCTACTTTTGGAGAAGATACTGATCTTCAATGGAGACTTTCAGAAATAGGGATTAAATTTAAATCTTTAAGAAATCTAGCTATACAATATCATTTATTTCATGGTAGAGAAAATAGAACTGAAGACCATAATAAGAATGAGAAGTTATATAATCAGAAGAAAAAGGAAGGAAATATATTTTGTATAAATGGATTAATTAAAAATGAATAATATGTATTATTATCAAGGTGTTTTGATTAGAGAATTAAAAATTTATTGGTAAAACTGGGAATCGAAAATTTTTATTGTTAAGAAGAGAATTAGTTTTAGCTAGGGAGGTTTAGCGATGGATTACAATGTGAAAATATCTTTAATAATTTCTGTTTATAAAAGTATGAACTTTCTAGATTTAGTTCTTCAATCTGTTGGATTACAAAGTTATAATAATTTTGAAGTAATTATTGCTGAAGATAATGATTCTGATAAAATGAAAGAATTTATAAATGAGCAAAGAAAAAAATACAATTTCTCTATTCAACATGTATCTCATCCTGATATAGGAGTAAGGAAGTGTAAAATTTTGAATGATGCTATAAAGATTAGCCAAGGTCAATTTTTAGTTTTTATAGATGGGGATTGTATTTTGCATAAGAATTTTTTAAGAGAGTATGCTAAGTATCAAAAATTAAATTATTGCTTATATGGTAGAAGAGTTATGCTGGATGAAGATATTACTAATATATTATTAGAAACTAAGGATATAAGTCAACTATCATTATTAAAGTTATTTAGAACAAATAGTAGTCATTTAGAGGAAGGTATATATCTTCCTTGGTTTAGATTGAATTTAAGAGCTAAAAATGTTGCAATAAAAGGCTGTAATTTTGGTATATCTAAAGAAGATATGTATAAGATAAATGGCTTTGATGAAGACTATAAGAACCTTACTATAGGGGAAGATGACGATATAAAATGGCGTCTAAAAGAAGCTGGTATAAAATTCAAATCATTAAGAAATAAAGCTGTTCAATACCATTTATTTCACAAACGAAAAGATAGGTCTGATATCTATGAAGAGAACTTTAAGTTATATCAGAAGAAAAAATCTAAAAACCAGTACTTTTGTGATAATGGTTTAGTAAAACAATAATTTATATGCACTAACAATTAATTGTAGGAGTAAGCACTTACTAGATATAACTCAGATGAAAATTAATAAGAAACAGTGAAGAAATAATAGAAGCTAATTACTTTATTGGTTAAATTCTATGGATTTATAAGACGATAATTTTAATAAATTATACTATTTTTCAATTTTGGGATTATAATTATGAGGCTTTAATCCTTTATTTAGATGATTTCAGATAAACTAATATTTTGTTCAGCAAATAATTTAATAAAATAGTTATTGAACCTTAATGGTATGGTGAAATAATTAGATTAAATAGATTTAGAGAGATTTGTCATTAAAAATTATAGCATTTATCTTTTAAAGATTCAAAAAAGCAATTTTTAAACAATTAGATTGTCTGCTACTTTAAATTTTAATTTGATTATTCTTATAAAAAAACTGGATTATTGTTCAATAATAGTGTCTACATCATGTTATAATGGTATTGATTTATTTGGATTTATATTGAAATTAAAGTAAATTGATGTATTTTATTAATTGAGCAGGAGTTTACAATTATATTATTGAAATATAATAAACAAGAATTAATTTTTAATTTATTATATATTGGAATGATAAATAATTCATAGGAGGTTTGTGATGCGCAGATTATCAGTATTTTTGCTTGTATTTATATTTATTACTATTATTATGTCACAGGAAATAATGGCAGCAGAGTATAAGTTGACTATCGATGATCAACTTTATATTTCTGTTTGGGGGCATGAAGATTTAAAGCAGGAGGTAAGTGTAGGGCCTGATGGTAATATCTCCTTTCCCTTAATAGGTGAGATTAAGGCTGAAGGATTAACCCTTAATCAACTAACTGATATAATTATTACAGAATTAAAAGAGTATGTTAAGATAGAGCCTTCTTATGTAAATGTTGTTTTAAAGAGCTATAGAAAGGTTAGAGTGATGGCTTTAGGCGAAGTTGATAAGCCTGGAACTTATCAGCTAGAACCACAAAGTAGAGTATTGGAGCTAATCTCTCTAGCTGGTGGTTTGACTGAAACTGCTGATTTAAGTAATGCTAAGTTGACTAGGGGAGAAGAGACCTTAACTATTAACCTAAAGGATTTACTTTCTGGTAAGAAATCAGAGATGAATTATCTCTTAGAAGAGGGGGATGTTCTCTATATAGGGGATGAAGCTATTGAGGTGAATATTGTGGGAGAGGTTAGCAGTCCTGGTAGATATAAGTTAAAGCAAGGAGCTACTATAAATGATTTGATTGCTCAAGCAGGTGGAGTAACTACAGATGCTTCTAAGCAGGTTAAGTATGTATCAGGAGGAGTAAAGGAAAATTTAAATTTGGATAAGATAGTCTCTTTTGATTCAAATAGTAATAAATTATTACAAGATGGTGATAGCCTCTATATTGAGAAAGTTAAATATAGTTTAAGAAAATCATCCTTTTGGACAAATCTCTTCTTCTTTATAGGAGGATTAAACGGAATAAAGGATTTAACAGAATAACTTATAACCTAGTTATGTAGAATCTAATTATAGTGGTTGGGAGGAGAAAGATGGAACAGTTTGAGCAAGATATGATAGAGATAGATTTGCGTGAATATTTTAGTATAATCTGGCATCGTAAATGGTTTGTTATCGGTGCAATGGTAATAGCCCTATTAGCAAGTTATTTTATCAGTATCAATATAACTAAGATATATCAATCCTCTACCTTAGTAATGGTCAAAGAGGATAATGGCATGGAGAACTTATTCAGTGAGCAGCTCTCCTTTGGGATGGGAAAGAATGATAAGGTAGGTACTTATACTGAAATTCTACAAAGTAGGAGAATTTTAACTAAGGTTATTGAAAAATTAGACTTAAGGGATCTAGAGACAGGTGAATTAATCTCAATTAAAGAGTTAAGAGAGATGATTTCTATCAGTGGTGGAGAGAATAATCTGATTACGATTACTGTAAATTATTCAGATGCGGAGATGGCTAGAAATATAGCAAATACTATAGTAGAAGAGTTTATGGAAGAGAATCGGGAAATGAATAGTGTTGAACTAAAGGGAGCAGATAAATTTATTACTGAACAATTGGCTAAGACTGAAAGTAAATTGATAGAATTAGAAGATAGATTATTAAATTATAAAGAAGAACACGGAGTTATTCTACCTTCAGAGCAGGGCAAGGTTACTTTAGAGAAGCTAACTGAGGTGGAGACAGCTAAGGCTAAAGCTGAAGTGGAGTTAAAACAGAGTGAAGTTAGCCTAGCAGAGGTGAGTAAAAAGTTAGCAGAGGAAGATAAAGAGATTACATCTACTAAGGTTATAACTGATAATCCAATAGTGAAGAACCATCAACAGCAATTGGCTAATTTAGAGGTTGAGCTAGCAGGTTTGAAGGAGTCATATACTGATAAGCATCCTAAGATATTGGAGTTAGAGAAGAAGAGAGAAGAGATTAAAAATCGTTTAGAAGAAGCAGTGACTGAGATAGTTAGCTCAAAAACTAAGACGATTAATCCTCTTTACAGTTCTCTAAAGAGTAATGTGATTAGCTTACAGACTAATATTATTGCTACAGCAAGTCAGCTAAAGACTTATCAAGCACAGATTAATCAAATTAAAGAGGAGTTAAGTGCTTTACCAGAAAAAGAACTTGCGTTAGCTAGACTCCAAAGAGAGAGTAAGGTAACTGAAAGCATTTATACTATGTTACGCCAGAAGAAAGAGGAGACACAGATTCAAGAGGCGATGAAGACTTCTGATATTATAGTGGTAGATCCAGCAATTGCTAGTGAGCTTCCTATTAAACCTAATGTTAAGTTGAATATGGTAGTTGCTATGATGCTAGCGATATTTGTAGCTGTGGGAGTAATCTTCTTAATTGAATATCTAGATACAACAATTAAGGATGAAAGTGATGTAGAGCGTTTGACAGGATTGCCTGTATTGGGTATGACTCCTCATTTGGATATGATAGATCATTCCCAAGGTTATGGAAGGGGAGAATAAGATGTTTAATATATTTAAGAAGAATAATAAGAAGGATAGTCGAAGCCTCTTAAAGACTCGTAATAATGAATTGATAGTTAAGCATAATCCTAAGTCCCCTGCTTCTGAAGCTTATCGGTCTATTAGAACTAATATTAGTTTTTTAAGCCCTGATAATCCATTGACTAAGATTGCAGTTACTAGTAGTGGTCCTAGTGAAGGAAAGTCCTTAACCATTGCTAATCTAGCTGTTTCTATGGCGCAGAATGGAAAGAAGGTTGTTATCATAGATGCAGATATGCGTAAACCAATGCAGCATAAGTTCTATGATCTCCCTAACTTTGAGGGCTTAAGTAATATCTTAACTAGTGAAATTGAGTTTGAGGATGGATTACGAGAGACGGGGATAGATGGCTTAAAAGTCGTGACAACAGGAACAGTTCCTCCTAACCCTGCTGAACTATTGAATTCAAAGCGTATGGAAGAGGTCATCAAAAAGGCAGAGAAAGAAGCTGATATGGTCTTTATAGATACACCACCTGTGATTGCTGTAACCGATGCTGCAGTCTTATCCAATAAGGTGGATGGTATTATATTGATAGTAGCTTCTCACCAAACAGAAGAACAGATGATGGTTAGAGCTAAGGAGAATCTAGATAAAGCTAATGCCAATATTATTGGAACTATAATAACTAAATATCCTGTAAGTACTAAGGGTGGATACTATAATTATTACTATTATTATGGAAATAGCTTTAAGGGATAGGAGATTTATTGATAGTTAACAGTTAAGTGTAAAAAATCAAAATTATTATAATCAATATGAATGTACACAAATAAAAGTTAAGAGGCTAGAAAGGGTTTTGGTTTCTTTTTATAACTTAAGATATATTTTAAATTTGTATGACTGATTACATGAAATATCTGTAACTATTTGCTATAATAAAAGTTAGAATTAGAAATTTTACACTATAAGAGTGAAGGCGGTGAAATATCGTGATAGATATTCATACTCATATACTTCCAAATGTCGATGATGGAGCAAAAGACTTAAGTGAGTCATTAGAGATTGCTCGTGAAGCAGAGCGACAAGGTGTTACTATGATTGTAGCTACTCCCCATTATATGGAAGAGGGATATGGAATTAGTCCTGCTGAGACTAAGAAGCGAGTAGAAGAGCTGCAGGAAGAACTTAATAGAGCAGAGATAAATATTAAGATTTTACCGGGAGCAGAGATCTATATTATGCCTAATTTAGCTAAACGGCTTAAAGAAGGTATAGTGCCGACTATTAATAATGGTAGATATATTTTAGTAGAATTTCCTATGACTAAGATTCCTGATTATACTGATAACCTACTTTATGATTTAAAGGTGATGGGATATACTCCAATTATTGCTCACCCTGAACGGTATAAAGAGATACAGACAGATCCTAATCGACTATATTATTGGGTAAAGGATGGTATTTTAGCTCAGCTTAATGCAGGTAGCTTATTAGGAATGTTTGGTTCTGAGGTAAAAGAGACAGCAGAAGTCTTAGTAAATCATAATATGGTGCAATTAATGGCTTCAGATTTACATTCAAATAATCATAGAAGAGAATGTTTACCAGAGGGATATGATAGACTAGAGCAGTTGATTGGAGAAAGAGCCAATAGATATCAGAAGAATGCTGTTGCTATCATTAATGATGACGAGGTTAATGCTATTGGATTATGTAGATATGAAGAGAGAAAAGGACTACTTGAGAAGTTAAAGAGAAGATTAAGTTTTGGTTAATATTATTCATAAATATTTTAGTTTTATTTAAAAATACTTGAAAAGAGTCTGTTGTTTGTTATAATAATAACAGCTAATTCATTTTTTGGTAAACTAATCATTTAACAAGGGATTTAGCGTTATTTAGTAGAAGTTATTGGGTGGATTATATATATTAGTTGTTTTCTGCTAGTTTTGATAGCTTATATAATTTTTTAGTTTAATAATGAGTAGTGAGGAGGATTAAATCATGTCTGAATTGGAAAGCAGAGTCAATACTTTTAGTCCAGAATTAATAAAGGAGGTAAGTTTAGATAAGAGTGGTTATCTATTTGTTAAACGTATAATTGATCTTCTGGTGGCAATTATAGGCTTAATTATTACTTCACCTATCTTATTGCTTACAGCCATTGTAATTAAGTTAGAATCTCCTGGACCAATAATCTTTAAACAAGCTCGTTTAGGTGAGAATGGAAAGGAGTTTACAATTTATAAGTTCAGGTCTATGGTTAAAAATGCTGAGGCTAAAACTGGAGCTGTTTGGGCTAAGAAGAATGACTGTCGGGTAACTAAGGTAGGTAAGTTTATTCGTAAGACTAGAATAGATGAATTACCTCAATTTTTTAATATTTTAATTGGTGATATGACTTTGGTTGGTCCACGACCAGAACGGGAGGTTTTTATAGAGGAATTTGATAGAAAATATCCTGGGTTTAAGAACCGTATGTTAGTAAAGCCTGGTGTAACTGGGTTGGCTCAAGTAAAAGGTGGATATGATTTAACTCCTGGACAGAAATTAAGACTGGATATGCTATATATAAAAAATAGAAGTACTTTATTAGATTTAGAGATTATGATTAGAACAGCTTTGGTAATGATATTTGGTGATGGAGCAAGATAAACCAGTGTATAGTTGACATATAAGAACTAAAGAATAAAAGCTAATAGCCAGAAATTGACATAGATTTACAGGAATAGAGTTTGAAAGGTAAAGGAATTTTCAACCGTAAATCAAGATTAAAAAATATCTTAGTTACTGATTGATATAGAAGATATAAAGGCAAAGCTTGAAATTGTTTATAGCTCATGATAGATAATTAAATATAAGATAAGAGGTGGATGGCTTGGAAACTTATTTAGTAACTGGGGGAGCAGGGTTTATAGGTTCTCATATAGTAGATAAATTAATAGCAAAAGGTAAGCAGGTGATTATAATTGATAACCTCTCTACAGGAAAGAAGGAGAATATAAATCAAGAAGCAATTTTCTATGAGTTGGATATTAGAGATAACCTGTCTGAATTATTTAACCAGCATAAAATTGACTATATTATTCATCACGCTGCTCAGATTGATATTCAATACTCTTTGCGTGAGCCTGACTTTGATTCTGATGTCAATATAACTGGTAGTGTTAATCTCTTTAACCATGCTGTAAAAGCTGGAGTGAAGAAGGTAATCTATGCTTCTTCGGCTGCTGTTTATGGACAACCTGAATATTTGGCTATAGATGAGAAACATCCAGTTAACCCTATCTCTTATTATGGGATATCTAAGCATACCCCTGAGCACTATTTAAAAGTTTTTAAAGAATTATATAATTTAGATTATATTGTCTTACGTTATGCCAATGCTTATGGAGTTCGTCAAGATCCTAAAGGTGAAGGTGGGGTTATCTCTATCTTTGTTGATAAGTTTTTGAATAATGAAAGACCGATTATCTTTGGAAATGGGGAGCAGACAAGGGACTTTGTATATGTTGATGATATAGCTTGGGCTAATTTACTGGCTGTGGAAAAGGGAAGTGGAGAGATTATTAATATCAGTTGTAATGTACAGACCTCAGTTAATGAGTTGGTAGAGATTATGAAGGAAACAATAGGAAGCAGTCTAGAAGCTGAGTATCAAGATGCTAGAGCGGGAGATATCAAAGATAGTTATTTGGATAATACTAAGGCTAAAGAAATTTTAGGCTGGGAAGCGAAATATGATTTAAAAAGAGGACTTAAAGAGACCTTTGAGTATTATAGATGAATTTATAAATTGATTTAGAAAATAGTTAAAGTTGATTTGATTTATTCTTTCTTAATGTTTATGATTTTTGTAGGAAATTTATCTGTACAGTTTGGTTATTAGTGAGAAAAGATAGGTTGAGTAATTTATAAGCTTGTTAAATTATATATTGAGGGATTAAAGGGTGTGAAATTTCTTTAATGAAGAAGAAATTAGTTATGTATTTTGATAGAATGAAAGATAGACATTTGAATAAAGATGTGGGTTTGCTGCCTTATTTTATAGCAAAGAAATTCAATTTAGATTTAGAATATATAACAGCTGATGATTGTGGACTTAAAAGATTTAAGAATTATAGAATAACTAAAATCAAAAGGTTGCCTAGTTATAGATTTAATATATTTTTTTATCTTTATCTAATAAAAAATGCAAAAAATATAGATTGCTTAATGACAATTCATTTTAAATCTCGTAATTTGCTTATAGGTATGTTGTATAAGAAATTAAACTCTAATGGTAAGTTTTATATAAAGCTAGATTTGAGTTCAGATGATAAGAAGTATAGCAATAAAGATATTAGAATAGAAGAAAGTGATAATTTCATACAGAGGAAAATAAAAACATTAAAAAGAATATATAGGAGAAGAAAGTTCTATTTTATTAAATATGTTGATTTGATAAGTAGTGAGGTTATAGAAGTCTATGAAAATATAAATCAACATGGATTATATGGTAACAAAATATCAGATAGATTGACTTTGCTGTTTAATGGTATGGATAATGAAAGAAATAATATTAAATTGAATAAATATAGTCAAAAAGAAGATATAATATTAACTGTAGGAAGATTAGGAATTCACTCAAAAAATACAGAATTTTTTCTTGATGTAATAAAAGAATTAGATTTAAAAAATTGGAAAGTCATTTTAGTAGGACCTATAACTGATGAATTTAAAAAGAAGATTGAATTATTTTATAAAGAGAATCCTAGTTTGAAGGAAAGGGTAATATTTACTGGTAATATTAGCGATAGAGATAAGCTTTTGAATTATTATAATAAGTCTAAGGTGTTTTGTCTGACTTCAAGAACAGAGGGTTTTGCATTAGTTTTACCTGAAGCTAGATATTATGGAAATTATATAGTAACAACGGATGTAGGAGGAGCAAAAGAGGTTACTGAAGAAGGTGAATATGGAAGAGTAATACCTCAAGGTAATAAAACTGAATTTGTAGAAGTACTACAAGAAATTATAAATGATGAGATGGATTTAGAAAAAAAATATAATAAGATAGTGTCTAGAAGATATGAGATAACATGGGAGAATTTAATAGAAATTAATCAAGAGCTTAGTATGTTTTTGGGGGATAATAAGAATTGGAATTAAATATGATAAAAAAGTTCTTTTTAATTAATTTAATGAGTTATAATGGTATGTAGATAATAATGATTGGAGGAGAGCAGAATGATAACCCCATTAATTATGGCTGGTGGAGTTGGAAGTCGTTTCTGGCCATTAAGTAGAAAGGATAGACCTAAGCAATTTCTTAACCTAGTAGATAAGGATCGGAGTATGATTCAGGCTACTGTAGATAGAATCAGTAAACTGACTGCTCATGATAATATCTTTATCGCTACTAGCCAAGAGTATGTAGGAAAGATACAGGAGCACCTACCAGAGATTCCAGCAGAGAATCTGACAGTAGAACCGATGAGAAGAAATACTGCTGCTTGTATTGGTTTGGCTGCTCTATATATTGAGAGAAAGGACCCAGAGGGGGTAATGGTAGTCTTACCTTCAGATCATCTTATTATCGATGAGGAGAGATTCCTAGATACTGTACAGTCTGCTGTAAAGGTGGCTGAAGAAGGAGATAATTTAGTTACTATCGGCATTGAACCAAGTCACCCAGAGACAGGCTATGGCTATATTAATTATGAGAATAAATATGATGAGGTCAATGGACATGAAATCTTTGAGGTCAAAGCTTTTACTGAAAAGCCTAATCGAGATAAGGCAGAACGATTCTTGGAGGCAGGAACCTATCTTTGGAATAGTGGGATGTTTGTCTGGAAGGTCTCTACTATCCGTAAGATGTTTGAGATTCATATGCCTCAGTTACATCAAGGATTAGAAATAATGAAAGAGGCAATTGGAACAGCTCAGGAAGAAGAAATTATTAAAGCTGAATTTGAGAAATTAGCTGATATTTCGATAGATTATGGTATAATGGAGAAGGCAGAGGACATTTATGTGATTCCAGGTTCCTTTGGTTGGGATGATATCGGCAGCTGGCCTGCTCTAGAACGTGTAGAGAAGAGAGACAAGCATGGTAATGTGATTCGAGGTCACCATATCGGGATTGATACTAAGAATACAATTGTTCATGGTAATGGAAAGATAATTACTACTGTTGGATTAGATGATATTGTAATTGTTGATACTGAAGATGCTATATTAATCTGTGATAAGAAGAGGGCACAGGAGGTTAAGGAAATTAGGAATTTGTTGGCTAGTAAGGGGTTAGAAGATTGTTTATAAGAAATATAAGGTGTTATTGAGAGGAGGGAAGTTACTATGCGAAATATATTAGTGGTTGGAGCTGGCTATGGCGGAAAACATATTATCAAAGAATTAAATAGATTAACAAATAGTGAATTAAAAATCATAGGAATTATAGATGATGATAAGGAGAAGTTAGGTTTAAAGATATTAGGTATTGAAGTTATAGGAGATAGATATTGTATTCCTATGATTATAAAAGAAGAACAAATTAATGAAATTATAATAGCAATTCCTTCTGCGAATAGTTATAAAATTAAAGAAATATATAAATTATGTAATGCTCCTGGAGTTAAAGTTAAAATTTTACCAGAGTTTAATGAGATTTTGTTAGATAGACCTTTTGTAAAACAAGCTAGGGATGTTTCTGTAGAAGATTTATTAGGTAGGAATCCTATTGTAATAAATAATGATAATATTAAAGAGATAGTAAAGGGAAAAAAGGTTTTAATAACAGGTGGAGCGGGTTCCATTGGTTCTGAATTGTCAAGGCAAATTGCTAAATTTAGTCCGCAGCTTATAATAAATTTAGATGTTAATGAAAATAATTTATATTTTTTAGAGTTAGAATTAATAAGAAATCATAAAGGAATAAATCTAAAAAGTGAGGTAGCAAATATTAGAGAAAGAGATAAGTTAGAATATCTTTTTCAAAAATATACCCCTGATATAGTTTTTCATGCAGCTGCACACAAACATGTACCATTAATGGAAAACAATCCTGAAGAAGCTATAAAGAATAATGTTTTTGGAACAAGAAATATTGCAGAATTATCTGATAAATATAATGTTGAAAGATTTGTTCTGATTTCAACTGATAAAGCGGTAAATCCAACAAATGTTATGGGAGCTACTAAAAGGCTAGCAGAGATTATTATTCAAAATTTAAATATTAAAAGCAATACTAAATATATGGCAGTTAGATTTGGTAATGTTCTTGGAAGCAATGGTAGTGTTATTCCTCTTTTTAAAAGATTATTACAGGAAGGTAGAAATCTAACAGTTACTCACCCAGAGGTAACTAGGTATTTTATGACTATCCCGGAAGCTAGTCAGCTAGTTATAGAGGCAGGAACGCTTGGACAGGGTGGGGAAGTTTTTGTTTTAGATATGGGAGAACCTATTAAAATAATTGATTTAGCCAGAAAAATGATTGAACTTTCGGGTTTAAATTTAGATGAAGATATAGATATAGATATAATTGGATTAAGACCAGGGGAAAAACTATATGAAGAATTGCTTTATGATGTAAATTCTGCAATAAAAACTGATAATCAAAAGATCTTTATAGCTAAACTAAAAGAAGAAAAGGTTAATATAGAAGAAGGGCTTAAAGAATTATCGAATATTATAAAATCAAATAATAAGAAGAAAATAAAAGAAAAATTAAAAGATTTAGTAAAATCATATAAAGAACCAGAGCATCATAATGAGAAGGTGAGCTAAGTTGGAAAATAAATTTATAGGTTTATCAGTTCCAAATTTATCTTTAGATATATTGGATAATTTAAAAGAATGTATAGAAACTGGTTGGGTATCAACTGGTGGTAAATTTATAACGGAATTTGAAAAGAAAATGGCAAATTACGTTGGGGTAAATGATGCTGTTTCAATTCAGAGTGGAACAGCAGGTTTGCATACTGCCCTTAGGGTCTTAGGTGTAGATAATTCTGATGAAGTTATAGTTCCTACACTTACATTTATAGCAGCTGTCAATCCTGTTAAATATTTAGGAGCTAACCCTGTATTCATGGATTGTGATGAAAGTTTAAATATGAATGTTGATAAATTAGAACGATTTTGTAAAGAAGAGTGCGAATTAAGAGAAAATAATTTAGTTAATAAAAAAACTGGTAGAAAGATAAAGGCTATTGTAGTAGTGCATGTATTTGGTAATATGGCTAATATGGAAAAGATAACGAATATAGCGAAGAAATATAAATTAAAAGTATTGGAAGATGCTACAGAAGCACTTGGAACTTATTATACTGAAGGTAAGTATAAAGGGAAATTTGCAGGAACAATAGGGGATATGGGAGTATATTCTTTTAATGCCAATAAGATAATTACTACTGGTGGAGGAGGAATGGTTGTTTCTAATAATCAGTCTTTACTTGATGAAGTAAGATTTCTATCTGTTCAAGCTAAAACTGATTCTTTATATTTTGTTCATAATGAAATAGGTTATAACTATAGATTGACTAATCTACAGGCAGCATTAGGAGTAGATCAAATAGATAGATTAGAGGAGTTTATAAATACTAAAATTAAAAATTATAGCTATTATAAAGAAGAAATAGAAAAGATAGAAGGATTAGAGTTATTACCTTTTAATAAAGGAATAAGAGCAAACCACTGGTTTTATTCTATAATCGTTAATAAGGATAAATATGGTATAGATAGAGATGAGCTTTTGACTAAGTTAAATAATATAAATATTCAAACAAGACCATTATGGAGATTAATTCATAAACAAAAGCCATATCAAAATAGTGAGACATATGAGATAAATAGAGCTGACTATTTTGAAGAAAATTTGATTAATATACCTTGTAGTAGCAATTTAACTACAAAAGAGGTTGAAACTGTTATAGACAAATTAAAACAGTTTAGAGGTTGATTTTTTTATGGAAAAAATTGTTGTGATTGGATCTGGTGGTCATGCTAAGGTAGTTATAGATATTTTATTAAAGAGAATTAAAAATTTAAAAGAAAATATAAAAATTATCGGAATTCTTGATGATGATGATACTAAAGTTGGTAGTGAACTTTATGGTATTCCTGTAATAGGAAATATTGATAAGATTAATTATTTAGACAAAGATATTTCTTATTTAATTGCTATTGGTAATAATTTAATAAGGAAGCAAATAAAAAATAAGTTTAAAAATATAAAGTATTTTACTGCTATTCATCCAAGTGTAATAATTGGTAAAGATGTTCTGATAGGAGAAGGTACTGTAGTTATGCCAGGAGTTGTTATAAATGGGTCTACTAATATAGGTGAGCATTGTATTATAAATACATCTGCTGTTATTGACCATGATAATAGAATAGAAAATTTTGTTCATATTTCTCCTAATGTATCATTAGCTGGTGAAGTAAGGATTGGAGAATGTAGTTGGATAGGAATAGGAAGTTCAATTATACAAGATGTATATATAGGTAAAAATACTATTATTGGAGCTGGCAGTGTGGTTACTAGGCATATAGGTGATAATAAGATTGCTTATGGAGTTCCCTGTAAAGTTATGGGTTTTAGATAAAAGGAGTGTTGTTATTGGGAAGAATATTAATATTATCCGCTGGAGATATGATATTTCATAGAGAATTGAAAGAAAATTTATTGAAAAGAGGTATTAATGTAAGAACTTTTGTTAATGGGGTTAATTCCCACTATGATAAAATGAAAAGTGATATAAAGATAAAACGTAATTTTATTATGAAAATACCTAAATTAAGAGGTATCTACATGTTGATTAAAACTTTCTTTATATTACTAAATGTAGAAGAAAAAGTTATTAATCTTCATTCTATAGATAAAGTAAATTATTTGGTTTTATATTTTTTTACTTTTTTTACAGATAAGAAAATTGTCCTAACTTTTTATGGGAGTGATTTTTATCGAAGAACTGATAAAGAAAAGAGAAAGTTAGAAAAACTTATAAGCAAAGTATACAAAATAAATTTTACAAACGAGGAGATGAGGGATGAGTTCGACAAATTCTTCAACTATAAATATTCAGATAAGTTATTTATTGTTAGATTTGGCTTAAAGAATTTAGAGGTTATAAGAGAAATAATGAGTGTATCTAATAAGGCTGAAGTAAAAGCAAAACTTGGAATTTCAGCTGAGAAAATAGTAGTAACATGTGGTTATGGTGCGATAAAAGAACATCAGCATGAAAAGATTATAGAACAATTAGTTAAATTAGATAAAAATATAAAAGAAAAGATTTTATGTCTTTTTCCAATGACCTATGGATATGATAAAAAAAATAGAATAAATAAAATTAAAGGAATTTTAGAAAAGACTGATTTGAATTATATGGTCTTAGAAGATTATCTAGTAGGAGAAGACTTAGGGAATGTTAGAGTTGGAACAGATATTATGATAAATCTACAAACAACAGATCAATTTTCGGGTTCTATGCAGGAGCATATTTTTGCAGGTAATTATATAATAACTGGTAAGTGGTTGCCTTATGATACTTTCATTAATATGGGAATAAGTTTATTTAGAATAAGTTCCTTTTCAAATTTAAATGATAAAATAATTAAATTGATTTCTTTAATAGAAAAAAAGAATGATAAAGAAAATATAACTGAAAATCAAAAAATAATATGGGAACTAAGTGGTTGGGAAAATAATATTATTAAATGGATTGAGTTATATAAATAAAAATTGTTATTTAAAATGCAGATTAATATAAGATTATTTCAATGTTTTTAATAATGTTACTAGAGGAGGGAGAATAAATTTGCCTGGTTTTTTAGGAGAAATAGCAGCAGGAGATTTGCGAAAGAATTTTGGGAAGACTTTAAAAGAAAAGTTAGTAAAAGGTAAAATAGAAGGAAAGTTTTATTATCTTGAAAGAAGAACAAATTCTAAGTTTTTAAATGATAAAATTTTTAAAGAAAGTGAAAATTTCATTATTATAACAGAGGGAGTAATACTGAATAGGTTAGATTTAATAAAAAAATATAAACAAAATAATTTTTTAGACACTGTAAAAGAAATGTATTTACAAGAGGGTGAGCAATTCTTCAATGAATTTAGAGGAAGTTTCTCAGGAATTTTTTATGATAAAAGGAAAGACAAATGGGTAATTTATACTAGCCATATAGGAGATAAACAAGTTTTTTATTGTAAATTAAATAATTCTATTATATTTGGATCTGAAATAAACTACTTAATTAACTATATGAATAATAATAGCTATAATTATAATTTAGATATTGATGCAGCTTATTTTTTATTAACTTATGGATTTATGTTGGAAGACTATACTTTATTTAAAGAAATAAGAAAATTAAATGCAGGTCACTATATTAAAATACAGAATAATAAGTTTGAAGTAAAAGAGTATTATCGATTAAATAACAAGCCTAACGAAAAGCAGAGTGAAAAAGATATAATTCAAAACATAGATATTCTGTTTAGAAATGCGGTAAGGGCAGAGTTTGAAAAAGATATAGAGTATAATTATAAACATATAGCAGGGTTAAGTGGTGGACTTGATTCAAGAATGACAACATGGGTTGCACACGATTTAGGATATGTTGATATTTTAAATTTTACATTTTCACAATCAGATTATCTAGATGAAAAAATAGCAAAAAAAATAGCTAGTGATTTAAAGCATGATTTTATATTTAAAGCACTGGATAATGGTGAGTTTCTAAAAGATATAGAAGAAGTAGTTGGTTTGTCTTTTGGGGGAGCATTATATTATGGCTTAGCCCATGGTAAAAGTTGTTTAGATTTGATTAATTTAGATAATTTCGGTTTAGTTCATACAGGTCAATTAGGAGATGTAATTCTAGGGACGTTCTTTTCAAGTTTAAATAATCAAAATCAACAAACTTTTAAAATTGGGGATGGAAGTTATTCAAAAAAATTAATAAATAGGCTCAATAATATAGATTTAAAATATGATTATAAAAATGAAGAGATATTTAAGTTTTATGGGAGGGGTTTTACGGGAGCAAATCAAGGACTTTTGCCGATTCAAGAAGTGACAGAAGCTACCTCTCCTTTTTATTACCTTGAATTTATAAACTATTGTTTGGAAATTCCTTTGAAATATAGGTATAATCATTATATTTATTTTAAATGGATAAAAGAACGATATCCAAATGCAGCTAATTACAAATGGGAGAAAATAGATGCTAAAATAACAGAACCAATTTTAAATATAATGGGAAGAAAAATACCATTAAAACATTTGCCTAAGAAGTTTTTTAATAAGTTAAGGGGAAAGTTAGGTTTTGGAGATAATTCTATGAATACTAGTTTTCATATGAATCCTTTGGATTATTGGTATAATACTAATAAAAATTTAAAGAAGTTTATGGATTGCTACTATAAAGATAATATTAAACTATTAAACAGTTATTCTGATTTAAAGAAAGATTGTGAGAAGTTATATACTATAGGTAATGTAACGGAAAAAAATCAAGTACTAACATTATTATCTGCTATAAAAATTTATTTTGGAGAAAAATAAAATGATTAGATTACAGAATATAAAACAATTATTAGAAAAAGGTTTTTTTCATATATTTGGCGCTAATGTAATAAATAAAATAATTCAATTTTCTAGTGGGATATTAGTTGTAAGGATATTAACGAAGGAACATTTTGGTATTTACTCATATGCAAGTAATATAATAGCGTTTTTCTTATTGTTTAGTGGATTAGGTTCTATTTCTGGGGTTTTACAATATGGAAGTGAAAGTAAAAATTTGAAAACAAGAAATTCTTACTTTAAATATGGTATAAAGTTAGGTTTAACTTTTAATTTGTTATTATCTTTTTTAATTTTACTATATGCTTTATTTGGGAACTTGACAATACCTGAAAGTAGAAATGTATTAATATTAATGTTTTTGTTGCCTATTTTTACGTTACTATTCGAAATGATACAGATTTATATGAGAGCTAGCATATTAAATAAAAACTTTTCATATTTAACAATATTTAATTCTTTCTTGTTATTATGTTTTTCTATTTTAGGTGCATTATTATACCAAGTAGAAGGATTAGTTGTTCTTAGGTATTTTGCATATTTTTTAAGTGTCCTATTTGGTATATACTTAATAAAAGATAAAATTAGGTCTATTTTTACGGCTAATAATTTGCAAAGCAATAATAAAAAGGGCTTTATAAAATTTTCGTTAGTTTCAGCTGCAAATAATTCTATTTCTCAATTATTATATATACTAGATTTATTTTTGATAGGTTATTTTATAAAAGATGTTGAAATTATTGCAAGTTATAAAACAGCTACATTAATTCCTTTTGCTTTAAATTTTATCCCTGTATCAATTATGACTTTTATATATCCATACTTTGCAAGGAATAACAAAAATAATAATTGGATTAAAGAAAAATATTTGATGTTAATTAAATATTTAATTCCATTTAACTTTTTAATAAGCTTATTTTTGATATTATTTGCTCCTTTTATAATTAAGTTCATTTTTGGTATAGAATATTTAGATAGCATATTAACATTTAGAATCTTATCTTTTGGGTATTTTATTACAGCTTCATTTAGAATACCTTCAGGAAATATTTTACTAATGTTAAAGAAGGTGAAGTTTGGACTTTATATGTCTATAATTGTTGGCTTATTAAATATAATATTAGACATAATATTAGTAAAGTTAATGGGTTCCACTGGTGCAGCATTAGCTACAGTGACTATATTTTTATTTAGCTCTATTATTAGTACTAGTTATTTATTATATTTATTAAAGAGGACAATGATTTCTTGAACAATATTTTTAATTAATATATTTTAAGAAAGGGAAGGTCATATGTATAAAAGAGAAAAATCTCTAGTAAGTGTTATTATACCAACATATAGGAGACCAGATAAGTTAGATGATGCTATTAATAGTGTTATGCAGCAGACATATAATAATTGGGAATTGTTGATTATAGATGATAATAACGAAGGCAGTGAATATAGACAAGAAACTGAAAAATTTATGAAGTCTTATACTAATAACAAAAAAATAAATTATATTAAGCATAAAGAAAATCAAGGAGGTTCAGCTGCTAGAAATACAGGTATAAAAAATTCTAGAGGAGAATATATAGCTTTTTTAGATGATGATGACAAGTGGGATTTTACCAAATTAGAAAAGATGGTAAATAAAATAAAAGATATATCAGAAGACTATGGAGTCTGCTTTTCGTCTTATTATATTATAACTGAAAAAGGGACTTTTAAAGAATCACAACCTAAAGCTCAAGGAAATATCTATAAAAAACAATTATTAAAGGATCATGTAGGACCAACATCTACTGTTCTAGTTAAATCAACATGTTTTAAAAAGGTGGGGGGATTTGATGAGTCATTACCAGCCCGTCAAGACTATGATATGTGGATTAGGATTTCTGAACATTATAAATTTATATATATGGATGAACCATTAGTATATATATATAGAAAAAATAGAGGAGTTAATGATGCAATTAGTTCTAATTATATGTATAATCTTAAGGGGACTGAAATAATTTTAGACAAACTAAAAGAAAAGATAAAAAAATATGATATAAGAGATCAAAAAGAAATTTATAGTAGTCAATATAATTATTTAGGTAAAATGTGTTGCAATTTAGGAAACTTTAGATTAGGGAAAATATATTTGTTTAAATCTTTGAGCTATAAATTTAAAAATTTATTATTATTATTATTAGCAATTTTAGGAAGTTCAACTTGGAATTTCATTAAGAATTTAATTAAAGAATATAATATTAAGATATCTTAATATTATATTCTTTAAATCCATTTATAGATAAAATATGATTTAAGAGCAATAAAGATAAAAAGCTTTTTATATAATTATCTGAGTTGTATATTTTTATTTTAAACGGAGGAGTTATATATGATACTCATTATAATTACAGCAGTTATATTACAAATTATACTGATTTTATTTTCTTTTAAAAAAGAAAATATTAAAAAATATAAGTTTATAGCTATAATTTCTTTACTAGTTAATATTATTTTAATTTCTTTCGTTCACTATTATTTACATTCTAATGATTATAATATACAATATGGTATTGTGCAGTCTCAAATTAAGCTAGATGAAATAACTTACCATAATAATGCTATTTATTTAAAGAACTTAAATATAGGAGATTATTTAAATGAAATGAAATTAGCTTTTTCACCAGTTTACGGAAATGTATGGCCTTTTATAATATCATTAATTTATAGAGTGTTTGATGAGAATCATATGATAGTAATTTTTTTAAAATTATTTATTTATATTGGAGCTATGTATGCTTTTGCTAATATTTTAGAACACTTTAATTTTAAATATATTGTCAATATATTAATTTTTATTTTATTTTCTTTTAATCCAATTTATTTATACGTTAATACTTCTTTATTAAGAGATGATTTAGTTCTTGCTATGCTTCTTTTTAGTTTTTATTTTTTATTTATAAAAAAAGATTATTTTAAATTTATATTATTTTTTATTTTTTTAATATTATTTCGAATACCATTAGCATTAGTATTTTTGATTACTATGTTTATTTATTATAGTATATATAATAAAAAGTATGTTATTAGTTTTATGCCATTAATACTATTGTTATTTTATTTCGTTACTAGTATGATACCAAGATGGGGGCCTATGGGAATTAATATTTTTAAAAATTTAATTTCTGGTAACATATATTCTACCAAAATGGAAGGTGGAGCATTAGCAGGTGCAAATCCTATTATAGTTCTATTGGCTGGACCAGTTATAGCTATAATTGGAGGATCTCCATTTTATTATTCTTCTCATATAGTCTCTAATATATTTAGCAAAACACTTATATATACAAACATGTTCTTAAGTCCTTTATGTTTTAGCTTTATCTTACATTATATTGTTAATATATCAAGGAAGATTAATTTAAAAAAAGATTATCTTTTTTTATTTATATTAATGTTTGTGACCATTTATGGATATTTGTTTGCTTATAAAGGATTTGTTATAAGAAACTTTTTAATATGGGGATGGATTTTGTATTTAATGGTAGGGTATATGATTAATTTTTATAAAAAATCAAATGTTTTATTATTATATTCATTTGTGAGTGGTTTTGGGATTATATTTGCTATTTTTTATTTTATGGTTATGTAGCTGATTTATAATACTATTTAATAAGGAGATTTTAATTTATGATTTTATTTGATTATAGAATGAAAAATTGGTCGGGTATTGGAAGATATTCTTCTAACCTAATCGAAGAGCTTAGTAAAATAAAGATAGCTGATCAGCTATCTTTATTTTCTAATTATGGAAAAAGACAAATTGATGATTTTAAAATTATTAATTGTCACTCTAATGTATTTAGTGTTAGTGAGCAAATTGAATTACCTTATTTAAATCTTAAAAATAAAATTGATTTATTTCATTCTCCTCACTTTGTTTTTCCTATTTTTAAGTTTAATAAATTAGTTTTGACAATTCATGATTTGACACCTTTATTATTTCCAGAGTACTTTTCTAGTTTTGCAAGGGGCTATATGAGGGCTATGATTTGGTTATCTAAATTTAAGGCTGATAAAATTATTACTGTATCTAAAAATACTAAAGAAGACTTAATAAAAAACTTTGGCTTTAAAGAAAATAAAATTAAAGTTATCTATAATGGGGTAGAAGAATCTTATCAGCCTTTTATTGATCAAGAATTATTAAAAGATACTAGACAAAAGTATAATACAGGTGAAAATTGTATTTTATATGTAGGCAATATAAAGCCTCATAAGAATATTCCAAGGTTATTAAAAGCTTTATCTAAAGTAAATGAAGACAGTAAATTAATTATAGTAGGGAAAAGAGACAAAGCTTATGATGAAATTTTTGAAGTTATTGATAAATATCAATTAAATGAAAGAGTTATTTTTACTGGTTTTGTTCCTGATGAAGATTTAATACTATTATATAATGCTGCTACATTATTTGTTTATCCTTCATTATATGAAGGATTCGGTTTACCACCATTAGAAGCAATGGCTTGTGGTACTCCTGTAATTACTTCTAATGTTTCTTCACTACCTGAAGTAGTAGGAGATGCTGCTATTACTATAAATCCTTATAATATTGAAGAGTTATCAGATTCTATTAATAAAGTTTTGTCTAGTAAAGAGTTACAACAAGAGTTGAGTCAAAAAGGTCTTGAGAGATCTAAGGAATTCACTTGGAGAAGAACGGCTGAAGAAACATTAAAAGTATATGAAGAACTTTTGAAGGGTTAGATGATTAGGAGGAATAAATTATGAAAGTTTTACAGGTTAATAAACTATATTATCCTTTTACTGGAGGAGTAGAGCAGGTAGCTTATGATATCAGTACTCAATTAAAGGATAAAGTAGATATGAATGTACTGGTTGCTAATGATCAATTTAAAAAGCTAGAGGAAGAGGTTAATGGTATAAAAGTTTTTCGTTCTGCAAGTATAGGAACTTATTTTTCAATGCCTGTTGCTCCTACTTTTCCTTTTGATTTAAGAAAATTTGATTCAGACATCTTACACTTTCATCTTCCTTTTCCACTAGGGGTTATGTCTTACTTATTGACTAGAACTAAAGCAAAAACTATAGTTACTTGGCATAGTGATATAGTTAAGCAGAAAAAAATATTAAAATTATACAAGCCATTCTTAATGAAATTTTTAGATAAAGTAGATAAAATAGTAGCTACTTCTCCTAATTTAATTGAAAGTTCTCCTTTTTTGCAGCCTTTTAAAGAAAAGTGTACAGTTATTCCATTAGGAGTAGATACTGAACAATTTAAAATTGATAACAATATCGAAATTAAGGTCAACAAGATAAAATCTAAATATGATAAACCTATCATCTTCTTTGTAGGAAGATTAGTTTACTATAAGGGGGTTAAATACTTAGTTGAAGCTATGCAAAATGTTGATGCTAAATTATTAATTGGTGGAACGGGTTCATTATCTGATGATCTTAAAGCTTTAAGCAAGAAATATAATTTAGATGATAAAATAGAATTTTTAGGATTTGTAGATGATAAAGATTTACCTGCTTATTATCATGCTAGTGATATGTTTGTATTACCTTCGGTAGCCAAGAGTGAAGCCTTTGGAATAGTACAATTAGAAGCTCAAGCTTGTGGTAAACCAGTTATATCTACAAATTTACCTACTGGAGTTCCTTATGCTAACAAAGATAAAGAAACCGGTCTAGTAGTAGAGCCAAAATCTTCAAAACAGTTAGCAGAAGCTATAAACTTATTGTTAGAGAATGAAGAGATAAGGTTAGAATATGGAGATAATGCTAAAAGAAGAGTTAATGAATTATTTACTGTTGAAAAAATGGGTGAAAGTTACTTTGATTTGTATCAAAAATTAATTAGTGAATAAACTATTTAACGTCATTTTGATTGAATAGAAATAAATTGATAATTACAATATAGTTAAAATTAGGTTACAATTGATAGTGGTTTAGAGGTTAGCTAATAGATATAATTATATAGTTAAGATTTTAAATTATTAAAGATTTTAACTGTACATTGTAGTGAAGCATGAATGAGGGAGCTCTTTTCCCCCTGAATATTGTATACTGTAAACTGATTTAAAAAAGGAGTGAATCTATATGAAAATTGCAGGAACAGGAACAGGTTACGTGGGCTTATCAAATGCAATACTCTTAGCTCAGAATAATGAGGTAGTAGCATTAGACATAGTGGAATAAAAAGTAAATTTAATCAACAATAAGAAATCACCAATTGTAGATCAAGAGGTAGAGGAATATTTAGCTACTAAGGAGTTAAATTTAACTGCAACTTTAGATAAAGAAAAGGCTTATAAAGATGCAGAATTTATAATCATTGCTACACCAACTGATTATTATACAGAGAAGAATTATTTTAATACTAAGACAGTAGAAGCGGTAATTGAAGATGTTCTAGAGATAAATCCTGAGGCAACAATGGTAATTAAATCAACAATCTCAGTAGGCTATACAAAGGCTATTAAAGAGAGATATAATACCGAGAATATTATCTTCTCACCAGAGTTCTTAAGAGAAGGAAAGGCATTATATGATAACTTATACCCTTCCAGAATAGTAGCAGGGGAGCAGTCTCAGCGAGCAGAGAAATTTGCAGAGTTATTGGCTGAAGGAGCCAGCAAAGATGATATCCCAGTCTTATTTACTGATTCAACAGAAGCAGAGGCTATCAAACTTTTTGCCAATACATACTTGGCTCTTAGAGTATCCTACTTTAATGAACTAAACACCTATGCAGAATCAAAGGGTCTTAATACCAAACAGATTATAGAAGGTGTCTGTCTTGACCCGAGAATAGGTGATTTTTATAATAATCCTTCCTTTGGTTATGGAGGGTACTGTTTTTACCAAAGGATACGAAGCAGCTTAGAACAAATTATGCTGATGTACCAAATAATATCATTCATGCTATAGTAGATACCAATAGTACTAGAAAAGATCATATTGCTGAGATGATACTTAAAAAAGACCCAGAGGTAGTTGGAATCTATAGATTAACAATGAAGACAGGCTCTGATAACTTTAGAGCATCAGCTATACAAGGGGTAATGGAGCGAATCAAAGCTAAGGGGACAGAGGTAGTTATCTATGAGCCAACCTTAGAAGATGAAGAGGTTTTCCATTCCAAGGTGATTAAAGATTTGGCTGAATTTAAAGAAATATCAGATGTAATAATTGCCAATAGAATGAACCAAGAGCTAGAGGATGTAGAGGAGAAATTATATACAAGGGATTTGTATAGAAGGGACTAGGATCTAAATTGAGGATGTACAATTTACAATTAAGATTAAAAGGTAAAATAGATAAGAGTTGCTGGCGATTGCTTGTGGCTCTTATTTTTGTATTATAGTTATTAGATATTAATACAATAATAAAAAATAGGGTTATAGATGATTATTAGATTTTAAATAGGATTGGTATTTATTTAAGGTGAAATTTTTAATATAATAGTAATTAGGAAGCATATTAGTTATTCAATTTAATAATATGGGAGGCTAACAATGAAAGGCATAATCTTAGCAGGAGGATCAGGTACCAGACTTTATCCATTAACAAAAGCATTATCAAAACAAAGCTTACCAATCTATGATAAACCAATGATTTATTATCCATTATCAGTATTAATGCTATCAGGAATTAGAGAGATATTAATTATCTCTACTCCTAGAGATTTACCAGTTTACGAGGAAATGTTAGGAGATGGTAGCCAAATAGGTCTTGAACTATCATATAAAGTACAGGATAAGCCAAGAGGATTGGCAGATGCATTCATCGTTGGGGAAGAATTTATCGGTGATGAGAATGTGGCTTTAATCTTAGGAGATAATGTATTCTATGGTCAGAATTTTAGCCAAATGTTACAGAGAGCTGCTTCCTTAGAAGAAGGGGCAACTATCTTTGGTTATTATGTTAAAGATCCTAGTAGCTTTGGTGTAGTTGAATTTGATGAAGATGGTAAAGTATTATCCTTAGAAGAAAAACCAGAGAAGCCTAAATCTCACTATGCAGTGCCAGGGCTTTATTTCTATGATAATACAGTAGTAGAGAAGGCTAAAAATCTAGAACCTTCACCTAGAGGAGAGTTAGAGATCACAGATATCAATCGACTCTATCTAGATGAAGGTAGTCTGATGGTAGAACACTTTGGAAGAGGAATGGCATGGTTAGATACAGGAACCCATGATGGATTATTGAATGCTGCTAATTTTGTAGAAGCAGTCCAGAAGAGACAGGGACTTTATGTGGCTTGTATAGAAGAGATTGCTTATAGGCTAGGATATATTAGTGATGATGAATTGCGGGAATTGGCTAAGCCGCTGATGAAGACAGAATATGGGAAGTATCTTGTATCAATTATAGAAAAATAAGATAGATAATTAACCACAGAGTCACAGAGGAAAGGAGTTAACACAGAGAATTAAGTAAAATTAATAATAAAAATCTGTGAATCCTCAGTGTACTTTGTGTCTTGGTGGTAGACTTTAAATTATAAAGAATAGAAAGATAACCACAGAGTCACAGAGGAAAGGAGTTAACACAGAGAAGTAAGTAAAATTAATAATAAAACTCTGTGAATCTTCAGTGTACTTTGTGTCTTGGTGGCAGACTTTAAATTATAAAGAATAGAAAGATAACCACAGAGTCACAGAGGAAAGGAGTTAACACAGAGAAGTAAGTAAAATTAATAATAAAACTCTGTGAATTCTTAGTGTACTCTGTGTCTTAGTGGTAGATTTTAAATTATAAAGAATAGAAAGATAACCACAGAGTCACAGAGGAAAGGAGTTAACACAGAGAAGTAAGTAAAATTAATAATAAAACTCTGTGAATACTTAGTGTACTCTGTGTCTTGGTGGTAGATTTTATGTATTATCAAATTATAAAAATTAAAGATAAACCACAGAGTAATGAAGTTAACACAGAGAAAAATTTAAAAGTGGTAATAAAGCTCTGTGAATACTTAGTGTACTCCGTGCCTCTGTGGTAAATTATTTTATTGGTTATTATAATTCAAAGTTTGGGAATAATAACCACAAAGTCATAGAGAAATGGAGGATTTATTTAGGTGAATCAAAATGAGATAACTTCTAAAATAATAGGAGCTGCTATTGAAGTGCATAAAAGTTTAGGACCAGGTTTATTAGAGAAAACATATGAAGAATGTTTATGTATAGAGTTAGAAGAGAGCGGATTAGACTATGAAAAGTAATTATTATTACCTATTAGATATAGAGATAAAGAATTAAGAGATGCTTATAGAATAGATCTTTTAGTAGAAAAGCAGGTTATTGTTGAATTAAAAGCTGTAGAAACGCTAGCAAATACTCATAAAGCTCAATTATTAACATATATGAAGTTATCAAATAAAAGTTTGGGATTATTAATAAATTTTAATGTTGATTTATTAAGAAATGGAATCAAGAGATTAATTTTATAATTAAAAGAATGGGAACATTAACCACAGAGTCACAGAGGTAAGGAGTCAACACAGAGAAAGAAAAATTAATAATTAAAAACGTTATGGATACTCAGTGTAGTATGTTTTTCGGTGGTAGGATATTTTATTATTGAAAAGCAAAGCTAACCACAGAGTAACGGGTTAATACAGAAAAAGAAATAAAAATTGTTAGTAAAACTCTGTGAAAACTCAGTGTTCTCTGTGTCTTAGTGGTAAAGTAGTTCAGATATTACTGAAATTAGTATAATAATATTTTAATGGAGGTTTAAAATGGGGAAGTTTAAAAAAATAGAAACTCCAATTAAAGATTTATACATAATTGAACCAACTATCTTTGGTGATCACCGTGGATTTTTTATGGAAAGTTACAACAAAAGAGAGTTTGCTGAGATAGGTCTTGAGATGGACTTTGTCCAAGATAATCATTCTAAGTCTAAAAAAGGTACATTACGTGGCTTACATTTTCAAACTAAATATTCACAAGGAAAGTTAGTGCGGGCTATTAAAGGGACTGTCTATGATGTAGCTGTGGATTTAAGAGAAGGTTCAGAGACCTATGGCGAATATTTTGGAATTATTCTTTCTGAAGAGAATAAGAAGATGTTCTATATACCAGAAGGATTTGCCCATGGATTTGTAGCTTTGACAGATGAAGCAGAGTTTATGTATAAGACTACTAACTATTATCACCCAGAATATGATGCGGGGATTATCTGGAATGATAAAGATATAGCGATAGATTGGCCTTTTGAGGAGTATGGAATTAAAGAAAAAGATTTATTGTTATCTGATAAAGATAAGAAATTACCAACATTGAAAGAGTATAATAGTAACAAGTAACTAGTGAAGAGAATTAACCACAGAGTCACAGAGGGAAGGAGTTAACACAGAGAAAGAAATAAAAATTAATAATAAAAACTCTGTGAGTACTCAGTGTACTCCGTGTCTCGGTGGTAAGATTTTATATATTATTAAATTATAAAAATAAAAGATAAACCACAGAGTCACAGAGGAAAGGAGTTAACACAGAGGAAAATAAAAATTAATAATAAAAACTCTGTGAAGTCTCAATGTTCTCTGTGCCTCCGTGGTGAAATATTTTCTATATTATTAAATTATAAAAATAAAAGATAAACCACAGAGTCACAGAGGTGAGGAGTTAACACAGAGAAGTAAGTGAAATCAATAATATAAAACTCTGTGAAATCTTAGTGTGCTCTGTGCCTCCGTGGTTAAACTTTTCATGTATTAAAGTAAAACATTTGGAGGTTATTATGATACTTTTAACAGGTGCTAATGGTCAATTAGGACAAGAGTTTCAGAAACTCTTTAACCAACTTGGAGAAGAATATATAGCTACAGATTATATTGCAGATAATGGGTGTCAAGCCCTTGATATTACTGACCATCAGGCAGTGGAGGAATTTGTAGCAGATAAAGAGTTTGATATGATTATCAATTGTGCAGCCTATAATAATGTAGATAAAGCTGAAGAAGAAGAGAAAAAAGCTTTTGCTTTAAATTGTGATGCTCCTAAAAAATTAGCAGAGATTGCTAAGAAAAAAGGAGCAGTTTTTGTCACCTATTCAACAGATTTTGTATTTGATGGATTTAAGAAAACCCCATATACAGAAGAGGATAAGACTAATCCTCTTTCTATATATGGTAAGTCAAAGGCTCAAGGAGAACAGATGGTTCTAGGGGCATATAATAACTCCTTTGTAATCAGAACTTCTTGGGTTTTTGGTATAGGGAATAATAATTTTAACAAATCTGTTATAAATTGGTCTAGAAGTAAAGATGAACTTAAAATAGTAGATGATCAGGTATCTGTTCCAACCTATTCATGGGATCTTGCATTATATTCTTGGGATTTAATTCAAACAGATAATTACGGACTTTATCATCTTTCTAATAATGGAGAAGTTAGTAAGTATGATCAAGCCAAGTATGTCTTAGATAGCATAGGGTGGAAAGGAAAGTTAGGTAGAGCTAAAACAGCCGACTTTAATCTTCCTGCTAAAAGGGCAGAATATAGTAAGCTTGATAGTTCAAAGGCTGAAGAGCTTATTGGAAAGAAGATGCCTGGCTGGAAAGATGCTATAGATAGATTTCTTAAAGAATTAGTTGATAATGGAGAATTGAAAATTAATTAATAAATAAAAATAACCACAGAGGCACAGAGTAAAAGAGGCTTCACAGAGAAAGAAATGAAAATATTAATAAATTCTATGAAGAATCAATGTACTCTGCGACTCAGTGGTGAAGTGTTTTAGCTAGTATATAATAGAAAGATTAACCATAAGGGATGCAGAGAAAAGATTTAAAAATCAATAATGAAACTCTGTGTTGACTTTGAGTCCTCTGTGACTCTGTGGTAAAATTCAAGAAAGCAGGTGTTTTTATGAAAGTATATTTAGTAACTGGTGCAGCTGGATTTATCGGTGCTAACTTTACAAAGTATATGCTAAAGAAATATAAAGATATTAAGATTATTATTTTAGATAAATTAACTTATGCTGGGAATTTAGGGACTATTAAAGAGGAATTAGAAGATAAAAGAGTAGAGTTTGTAAAAGGTGATATTAAGAATAGAGAGTTAGTTGAGAATATTTTTTATAGATATGATGTTAATTATTTAGTAAACTTTGCAGCAGAGTCACATGTAGATAGATCTATTGAGAATCCACAGGTATTCCTTGAAACAAATATTCTTGGGACACAGAATTTGTTAGATGTAGCTAAGTCGGCTTGGATGCTAGGAACTGATGATAAGGGATATCCTATTTATAAAGAGGGAGTAAAGTATTTACAAGTTTCTACAGATGAGGTTTATGGCTCATTATCAAAGGATTATGAAGAGGCTATAGACCTTATCTTAGAAGATGATGAAGTTAAAAAGGTAGTTAAAGATAGAGTTAGTTTAAAGACATATGGTGATAAATTCTTTACAGAAGAGACTCCTCTTGACCCTAGAAGCCCCTACTCATCTTCAAAGGCATCAGCTGATATGATTGTGATGGCATATGCAGAGACATATAATATGCCCGTTAATATCACTAGATGCAGTAATAATTATGGACCATATCACTTCCCTGAAAAGTTAATTCCACTTATTATTAAGAACATCTTAGAAGGAGAGAAGCTACCTGTATACGGTGATGGGAAGAATGTAAGGGACTGGCTATATGTAGAAGATCATGCAAAAGCAATCGATATAGTTATAAATGATGGTAGATTAGGTGAAGTCTATAATGTAGGTGGTTTTAATGAAGAGCAGAATATCAATATTGTAAAGCTCACAATAGATACTATTGCTAAAATTATGAAGGAAGAACCAGCATATCAGAAAGTATTGAAGACAGATTTAGATAATATAAATTATGATTTAATTACCTTTGTTAAGGATCGTCTTGGGCATGATATGAGATATGCTATTGATCCTACTAAGATAGCAACAGAACTTGGTTGGTATCCAGAGACTAATTTTGAAGATGGTATAGAAAAGACTATTAGATGGTATTTAGATAACCAAGATTGGGTAGAAGCGATAGTTAGCGGAGATTATCAAGAATACTATAAAGAGATGTATGAGAAATAGTAACGAATGATGGGTAAAAAGTAGCAAGTAGTAACTTACTAGTTACTAGTCACTTATTTAAAGGAGTGAATTAAACCATGAAAATCGCTGTAGCAGGGACAGGCTATGTAGGTTTATCAAATGCAATCCTTTTAGCTCAGAATAATGAAGTAGTAGCCTTAGATATAGTACAAGAAAAAGTAGATATGATTAATAATAAAAAGTCACCTATTGTAGACAAGGAGATAGAAGAATACTTGGCTAATAAAGAATTAAACTTAACAGCAACTTTAGATAAAGAAGAAGCTTACAAGAATGCTGAATTTATAATAATTGCTACACCAACAGATTATGATACAGAAAAGAATTACTTTAATACCAAAACAGTAGAGTTTGTTATAGAAGATGTCTTAGCAATAAATCCTGAGGCTGTAATGGTAATCAAATCAACTATCCCAGTAGGCTATACTAAGGCTATCAAAGAGAAATATGATGCTGAGAATATCATCTTTTCACCAGAGTTTTTAAGAGAAGGTAAAGCATTATATGATAATTTATATCCTTCACGAATAGTAGTAGGAGAACAATCTGAGCAAGCAGAAAAATTTGCAGAGTTATTGATTGAAGGAGCTATCAAAGATGATATTCCAGTACTATTTACAGATTCTACAGAAGCAGAGGCGATTAAGTTGTTTGCTAATACGTATCTAGCTCTTAGGGTATCCTACTTTAATGAACTAGATACATACGCAGAATTAAAAGGACTTGATACCAAGCAGATTATAGAAGGTGTCTGTCTTGACCCGAGAATAGGTGATTTTTATAATAACCCTTCTTTTGGTTACGGTGGTTATTGCTTACCAAAGGATACAAAGCAACTTAGAGCCAATTATGCAGATGTACCAAATAATATAATCCATGCTATAGTAGATGCCAATAGTACTAGAAAGGATCATATTGCTGAGATGATACTTAAAAAAGACCCAGAAGTAGTTGGTATCTACCGACTTACTATGAAGACAGGCTCTGATAATTTTAGAGCTTCCTCGATTCAAGGGGTAATGGAAAGAATAAAAGCTAAAGGAATAGAAGTGGTTATATATGAGCCTACTTTAAAAGATGAAGAGTTCTTCCATTCTAAGGTGATTGAAAATTTATCTGAATTTAAAGAGGTGTCTGATGTGATAGTTGCCAATAGAATGAATCAAGAATTAGAAGATGTAGAGGAAAAAGTCTATACAAGGGATTTGTATAGGAGAGATTAGAAATATAATTTACAATTGACAATATACAATGAACAATTAAGACCAAAGTCAAAAGAGAAGAACAAATGATAGATAATAAATGATAGAGAATTAGTAGTCAATCAGTTAAATAGATTGCACAGATTCCAGATTCCTAAACTTACACTAAATAAGAGCTTGCGAGCAAGTTGCTTGTGGCTCTTATTTTTAATTTACTAAAGGATATTAAGGAACTATTTGTATAATAAGGTTTTATAAATATTTGTAGTTTATGGTATAATTACAATAGTTATTGAGTTACAACATATATTATTCTAATTATAATGTTTTTGATTAGGTTCTTTATAAACTACATCAAGCTTAATCTACGAAAGGAGATAAACTATGACTAAGAATATAACATGGCATAAGGGAAAGGTAAGTTATAGTGATAGATGCAATAATTTAGGACAAGAGGGTATGGTTTTATGGTTTACTGGACTATCTGGAGCAGGGAAATCTACTATTGCTGTAGAGATAGAGAAAAAATTAGTTAAACAAGGAAAAGCTGTATATCGTTTAGATGGAGACAATGTTCGCCATGGCTTAAACTCTGATTTAGGTTTTACTGCAGAGGATAGAAATGAGAATATCCGTCGGGTTGCAGAGGTGGCTGCTTTATTTAAGGATGCCGGGTTAATTACTTTGGCTTCCTTCATATCACCGTATCAAGAGGCTAGGAATTTTGCTCGAGAGAGGGCAGGAGCAGATAACTTTATGGAGATTTATGTCAAAGCTGATGTAGAGGCTTGTGCAGAAAGAGATCCTAAAGGATTATATGAGATGGCTAAAGCAGGAGAGATTAAGAACTTTACAGGAATTTCAGCTCCTTATGAGGTACCAGAGAATCCTGATCTAGTAGTGGATACTGTAGAATTATCTGTAGAAGAAGCAGTAGCTAAGGTGTTAGAAGCAATTGATGAGAGACAAGCTGAGATTAAGAAGAAGTTAAAAGTAATAGGATAAAACAGTTGACAGTTAAGTTCAAAAAATAATATTAAAGAAACACGAATAAGAGTAGTAAATGGGTAAAGCTTTAAAATATTCTAAAACCAATTTAGAACCACGAATGGGCACAGATAAATACGAATAAGGCTAATCAAAAAGTAAAACCTTAGAATATTTATAAAACTATTTATAGTTAATAAGGTTTAAAGTTTTAAATATTATTTTAAGTTTTTATTCGTGCAAATTAGTGTATACTCGTAGTTAAAATTAAGTTTTTAAATTTTTAAAGTCTATAAAAGCAAAGGAATGAGGGAAAATAATGAAAAAGATCGATTTACATATTCATACTATAGCCTCTGATGGTTCTTTTACTCCAACAGAACTAATTGAAGAAGCAAAGAGAAGAGATTTATCAGTGATTGCAGTTACTGATCATGATACTGTAGCAGGAGTAGAAGAGGCTATAAAAAAAGGAAGAGAATTAGGAATAGAAGTTATACCTGGGATTGAGTTAACTACTTATTATCAAGGGGAGAGAATCGATATTTTAGGTTATTGTATTGATTATAAGAATGATAAATTATTAGAAATAATAGATAACTTACAGAACTCTCGGGAAGTAAGGGCTAAGCAGATTTTAGATAAGTTATCTGATTTAGATATAAAATTAGATTTTGATAGACTAAAAGAGATTTCTGGTGATACAGGGGTAGGACGTCCTCATATTGCTCGTCTGATGGTAGAGGAAGGATATGTTGAAGCTATGCAAGAAGCCTTTGATGATTATTTAGAGGATGGTGGTCCAGCCTATGTTCCTAAATATCAATTGAAGCCAGAGGATGCTATCAGCTTGATTAAAGGTGCAGGTGGAATAGTTGTCTTGGCTCACCCTGGGATAATTGATAATAACCAGATTGTTAAAGAGTTAATTGCTTATGATGGCTTAGATGGGATAGAGGTTTATTACTCTAAGCATAGTGAAGAAGAGACTCAGTATTATCTATCTTTAGCTCAAGAGAATAACTTAATTATTACTGGTGGTTCTGATTGCCATGGACCTGCTAATGAGGATAAGTATTTATTAGGGACAGTTGATGTACCTTGTAGTGTACTAGAAGGATTGAAGAAGTAATAAATAATTACAAATTGCACACTGTAAACTGTACATTGTAAATTAATTATAAGGAGTTGTTAAGATGTTGATTGAAGCACATGGAGGTAGACTCATTAATCGAGTTGTAGAAGGGGCTGAAAGAGAAGAACTATTAAGCAAAGCAGAACAACTGCCACAAGTGAAATTAAGCTTGCGTGATTTAACTGAGGCAGAGAATATAGCAATTGGACTCTATAGTCCGTTAGAAGGGTTTATGACTGAAAAGGATTATACTAGTGTTGTAGAAGATATGTACTTAACTAATGGTTTACCATGGACTATTCCAGTTGTATTAGGGGTTAGTCAGGAAGAAGCTGATAGTTTAGAGGCTGGTGAGGATGTAGCATTAACAGATACAGAAGGTAAAGTCTATGCTATTTTGCATTTAGAGGATAAATATTCTTATAATAAGGAGAAAGAAGCTGAGTTAGTATATAAGACTAAAGAAGATTCACACCCTGGTGTAGCTCAGGTATATCAAAGAGGAGAGATATTACTAGGTGGTAAGATATCTTTAGTAAGAAGAATCGAACACGATATGTTTAATCAGTATAGATTAGATCCTAAAGATGTACGAGCTATGATTGAAGAAAAAGGCTGGAATAGAGTAGTTGGCTTTCAAACGAGAAATCCTATACATAGAGCCCATGAATATATTCAAAAATGTGGTTTAGAGATTTGTGATGGATTATTGTTGACACCATTAGTTGGTAAGACAAAAAGTGATGATGTACCAGTAGAATATAGAATTGAAAGCTATGAAGTAGTAATGGATAAGATTTATCCTAGAGATAGGATTGCTCTAGCGGTATTTCCAGCAGCAATGAGATATGCAGGACCAAGAGAGGCTGTATTCCATGCTTTATGCCGCAAAAATTATGGGTGTACTCACTTTATCGTTGGGCGTGACCATGCTGGTGTTGGTGATTATTATGGAACCTATGAGGCTCAAGAGATGTTTGATAACTTTAAGGAAGAAGAGATAGGAATTGAACCTTTAAAATTTGAACATTCCTTCTATTGCAAAGAGTGTGAATCTATGGCTACTGCTAAAACCTGCCCTCATGGTAAAGAAGATCATATTTTCTTAAGTGGTACTAAAGTAAGAGGACTATTAAGAGCTGGAAAAAGACCTCCAAAAGAGATGACTAGACCAGAGGTTGCAGATGTATTAATTAAAGGTATGTCAACTAATAAATAAATTTGAATAGAGTACATAAAAGTGCGGGATTCCGTACTTTTATTATTAGAGTAGCCTTTATTAAATTAATATAATATGGATTATATTAAAAGATAAAAATTAAGATATTTTACATAGGTTTATACAGACTCAATACAGATTAAAAGCTTTAAATTATTAAGTTTTTTAAGTCGGTTCTCAGTCTGTGAAAGTCAGTCTCCAAAAAAATATTTTAATTTTTTAAGAACTTAAAAATTGTTATAAGGTCTATGAAACTATAATCGTTATCCTTTATTTTATTAGCATCTCAACTTTTGGAAAATAATAAATTATGATATAATTATTATTGTGTTTAATGATGTTTGGAGGGGAATTATAGATGGAGCGGGAGATGCCAGATTTATTATGGAAAGAAATAATTGAAGATTTATTTGAAGACTTTCTAAACTTTTTTATGCCTAAGTTGTATCAGCAGGTTGATTTTAGTCAGGGCTATGAGTTTTTAGATAATGAACTTGCAAATATAATGGATAAGACCTTAGAAGGTAAGAAGATGGCTGATAGATTGGTTAAGGTTTACCTTAAGGATGGTAGAGAGAATTGGATTTTGGTTCATTTAGAGGTACAGGGTTATTATGAAGTAGAGTTTAGTTCTAGGATGTTTAAGTATTTCTATCGAATTTATGACAAGTATAATAAGAAAATAGTGGCTTTAGCTATATTTACTGAAGATAGAGAGAATTACAAGCCAAATAGTTTTGATTATGATTTTCATGGAACAAAGCTAAATTATGAATACAATAGTTATAAGATATTAGAGCAGAGAGAGGAAGAATTGCTTAAGCTGAATAATCCTTTTGCTATGGTTATCTTAGCAGGTTTATATACTTTAAAAAGTAAAGGTCAAGATGAGCTAAGATATAATTTTAAGAAAAAATTATTTAGATTATTAATAGATAGAGGCTATAGTAGAAGAAAGATTTATAATATCTTTGAGTTTTTAGATGGGATATTATTCTTGCCTAATGATTTAGAGTTGAAATTTAGAGATGATATTAATAATAATATCGGAGGTGATGAAGTTATGTCTAAAGAATTGACTAATCTTTATCAAGTTGGCAAATCAGAAGGTAAATTAGAAGGAAAATCAGAAGGTAAATTAGAAGGCAAATTAGAAGTAGCTAAGAAATTATTGGAAAAAAAGATGGATATAGATGATATTATAGAGGTTACTGAATTATCAAAGGAGCAGATAAAGTTAATTAAAGAAAGAAATTAACATTAATTTTTAGTTATAGTCAGTGTCCAAAAAACACCTTTTAAGACTCAAAAATTCAAAAAGGAGTGAATAAAAAATGAAAATCGCCGTAGCAGGAACAGGCTATGTAGGATTATCCAATGCAGTACTTTTGGCTCAAAATAATGAGGTAGTGGCTTTAGATATAGTACAGGAAAAGGTAGATTTAATCAACAATCAGAAGTCACCGATTGTAGACCAAGAGATAGAGGAGTATTTAGCTAACAAGGAGTTAGATTTAACAGCAACTTTAGATAAAGAAGAAGCTTATAAGGATGCAGAATTTATAATAATTGCTACTCCAACAGATTATGATATAGAGAAGAATTATTTTAATACCAAAACAGTCGAAGCTGTGATAGAGGATGTATTAGAGATAAATCCTGATGCTGTAATGGTAATCAAATCTACAATACCAGTAGGCTATACTAAGGCTATTAAAGCAAAATATGCTACAGATAATATTATCTTCTCACCAGAGTTTTTAAGAGAGGGTAAGGCATTATATGATAACTTATATCCTTCACGAATAGTAGTAGGAGAAGAGTCTCAAAGGGCAGAAAAGTTTGCAAAGTTGTTGGCTGAAGGGGCTATAAAAGAAGACATTCCAGTCTTATTTACTGGTTCTACAGAAGCAGAGGCTATTAAGTTATTTGCTAATACCTATTTAGCCTTGAGAGTATCATATTTTAATGAATTGGATACCTATGCTGAATTAAAAGGTCTTGATACCAAACAAATCATAGAAGGTGTCTGCCTTGATCCAAGAATAGGTAGCCATTATAATAATCCATCTTTTGGTTATGGAGGTTACTGCTTACCAAAGGATACCAAACAGCTTAGAGCAAATTATGCTGATGTACCAAACAATATAATTGCTGCTATAGTAGATGCTAATGATACAAGAAAAGATCATATTGCTGAGGTAATCTTAAAGAAGAATCCTGAGGTAGTAGGAATATATCGTTTAACTATGAAGACAGGTTCTGATAACTTTAGAGCATCATCTATACAAGGGGTAATGGAAAGGATTAAAGCCAAGGGGATAGAGGTAGTTGTCTATGAACCAACCTTAAAAGAGGAAGAGTTCTTACATTCAAAAGTGATAAGAGATTTAGAAGAGTTTAAAGATATATCAGATGTTATAGTTGCTAATAGAATGAACCAAGAGTTAGAAGATGTAGAGGATAAAGTATATACAAGAGACCTATATAGAAGAGACTAACAATATAATTGTGAATTAGAGGAGAAAAGAGTATAGAGTAATTAGGAATAAAAGTTATGAGTATTTACTTTTGGTTCTTATTCTTATTGCTAGAGATAAAAGAAATTAGTTAGCCACAGATTGACACAGATAAAACAAGGATAAAGGTCAAAAAATTAAATTAGTTTATTATTTGAAATGGTTTTAACTAATCTGTGTAGATCCTTGTCAATCTTTGGCAAAAATAGTTCTGTAATATTTTATCATCTTTCTCCATATACTAGTTTTAAAATTAATTATGGAGGAGATTATGAACAAGCTTAAGGTTATGTCTATCTTTGGTACACGCCCTGAAGCAATTAAGATGGCTCCTGTAGTCAAAGAGTTAGAGAATAGAGAAGAGATAGAATCAATTGTGACAGTAACAGCTCAGCATCGGGAGATGTTAGATCAAGTTTTGGATTTATTTAATATCAGGGTTGATTATGACTTAGATATTATGAAAGCAGGTCAGATTTTATCTGATATTACTACAGGAATATTAAAGGGTTTAGAGGAGATTCTGATCAAGGAAAGACCTGATTTAGTCTTAGTCCATGGTGATACTACTACCAGCTTTGTAGCAGCCTTAGTCAGCTTCTATCAACAAATACCTATTGCACATATAGAAGCAGGTTTACGGAGTTATGATAGATATTCACCTTATCCTGAAGAGATTAATCGCCATTTGATAGGAGTGCTGGCTAATTTTCATTTTGCTCCTACTTATAAGGCTAAGGAGAACTTATTAAGAGAGAATGTTAGTGAGGATAATATATATATTAGTGGCAATACTGTAATTGATTCTTTATTTAATGTTATAGAAGATAATTATATATTTGATAATAATCAATTGAATAAAATTGATTTTACTAATAAAAAAGTTATTCTCTTAACAACACACCGTAGAGAGAATTTAGCTGGAGGTATTAGAAATATTTTCGGTGCTGTGCAAGAGCTGATTTTAGATAATCCTGAAGTAGAGTTTATCTTTCCAGTTCATTTAAACCCTAAGGTTAGAGAGCTAGCTACTGATATTTTAGGTGGCTTAGAAAGAGTGCACTTGATAGAGCCATTATCCTATAAAGAGTTTGCTAATTTGATGGCAAAGGTCTATCTAATCATGACTGACTCTGGGGGAATACAAGAAGAGGCTCCAAGCTTAGGAAAGCCAGTTTTAGTACTAAGGGATACTACCGAAAGACCTGAGGCAATAGAAGCAGGAACTGTTAAGCTTATAGGGACAGGTAAGGATGAAATCATATATGTAGCTAATAGCTTAATTGAGAATGAGCAAGAATATAGCCAAATGTCTAATGCTATTAACCCTTATGGAGATGGGGTAGCTAGCAGAAGAATTGTTGAGATGATTCTCTATTATTTTGGTTATCGACAAGATAAATTGGAAGAATTTATTGGTGAAGAAGAGAGGATTTTGGAAATGAATCCTTAATTAATGTAGTAAGTAGTTAAAAATTAATGATTAGTGACCAATTACTTGAATCAAAATTTAAATAATGACTATTGTTAGTATGAAGATACTAAGATATTCTTGAATGTACAACTTACAATTAAGATTATAAAGCAGACATTATATAAATATTTTATTAATGTACTGTTTAGTTAATTCTTTTGAGAATTTGTTCTTCTAACTGTACATAGTTAATTGTAAATTATTAAAGGAGTGAGTTGATGAAGGTAAGAAAAGCAGTAATTCCAGCAGCAGGTTTAGGAACTAGATTTTTACCAGCTACCAAGGCACAGCCTAAGGAGATGTTACCAATAGTAGATAAGCCTACTATTCAATATATTGTTGAAGAGGCTGTAGCTTCTGGAATTGAAGATTTGATTATCATAACTGGAAAGCATAAACGGGCTATAGAAGATCACTTTGATAGAAACCTAGAGTTGGAGCTGGCTCTAGAGGCTAAAGGAAAGAAGGAATTATTAGAGACTGTTAGAGACATATCAGATTTGATTAATGTTCATTATGTAAGACAGAAAGAGACTAAAGGTTTAGGACATGCTATTTTGTGTGCTAAGACCTTTATAGGTAATGAGCCTTTTGCTGTGTTATTAGGTGATGATATTGTCAATGCTGATAAGCCTGTAACTAGACAGTTAATTGAAGAGTTTGAAGAGAAAGAATCTACTATTATTGGTGTACAAGAAGTACCTGATAATTTGGTACATAAGTATGGAATTGTAGATTATTCTGAACAATATGATAATCTGTATAAAGTTAGAGCATTGGTTGAGAAGCCTAATTTAGAGGATGCACCTTCTAATATTGCTATTTTAGGAAGATATATTATTACCCCAGAGATATTCAATATATTAGAGAATACTCCACCAGGTAAAGGTAATGAGATTCAATTAACGGATGCCTTGCAGAAGTTGATGGATAAAGAGCAGGTTTATGCAAAGGTCTTTAGTGGAAAGAGATATGATATAGGAAATAAATTAGGATTTTTGGAGGCAACTATCGAATTTGCTATGGGGCGTGAAGATATTAAAGATGAGTTTAAAGCGTATTTAAATAAGTTTTTTAAAGAGAATAAGGGAATATTTGAGTAAGTTTAGTATAAAAAGCCGGCTCTTAAGTTGGCTTTTTTTAATTTTTACATCTACATAAACTTTCTAGTTACCAATAATTATTCATTGTTATACTAGTTTGGGCACGTTATAATTAAGAGTGCAAACACCTAAAACGAACTGGAAATGAAAGGTGTGGTATTATGTGGAATAAATTAGAAGACAAATATTTAAAAGTTACAGCAATAGGTGTAATCTTGTTATCACTTATAAGTTCTGGAATATTTGCTTATTATAATCACTCAAGTCAGCAAGAAGTTAAAGAGAATCAAGAGGAGCAAGTTGTTTATGATTTAGACAAACTATTGGATGAAGCAAGATCTTTATATTACCAAGGGGAATATGATGAGAGTATAGAAAAATATAAGCAGATATTAGAATATAAAGATAATAAGATTGCTAGAGAGAATTTGGCATCAGTTTATGAAACTTTAGGTGAATATAGTTTAGTTATTAAAGAATATGAAGCAATATTAGAAAAAGAAGATTATGTTGATATTAGGTTGGATTTGGCTATTGCTTATTATAATTTAGATAAAATTAATGAAGCGAAAATTGAATTGGAAAAGATATTAAACTCACAGTCAGAAGATAAATTTATCTTAAGAGATACTAATTATTATTTGAGTTTAATATCCTTTAAAGAAGAGAACTATCAGCAAGCAGAGGATTATATTAGAAGTGCATTAGGTTATAATAATTTTGCTTTAGGCTACTACCAATTAGGTAAGATTAACTTTGTTCAAGGAAAGTATAGTATTGCTATAGATAATTACAAAAAAGCACTAACAACCGATGGAAGCTTAAAAGGTGTAAATAGAATGATTGCATTATCTTATCTAAATTTAGGTGAAGATAGAAATGCCGTTATATATTTAAAACAAGCAAATAAAGAGAATTCTAGTGACCAAGCAATTCAAGAGAATCTAGACCGACTAAAAGAAGAGCATCCAGAATATTTTGATGATAAAGATTTAACATTGCCAGAAGAGAGAAAGAGAGAGATTCCTAAAGTGGTGACTTTCAAGGAGATAAAACCTATTGAAAGCCCAGGAAGAGAGTTGAGAATAGGAATTATCGAGGATGAAGAAGAGGTATATTTTAGAGTAGGTAGTGACTTTATAATCAAAGAAGGGGAAAAAATTATTTTAGAAGGTAAGAAGTCAGAGCTTGTAAAGGCTATTATTAGAGATGATAAGTACTATCTAATAGCTGGTGAGAAAGAGATAGTGTTTAGTGACTCTATTCAAGTAAGACCCAAAGAGTATGCTCCAGTACTAGTGCATAATATAATTTATGGAAGAGGATATTATTGGGGAGGTATTGAAGATCGCCAATATCGTGGAGCATTAGAGTTAATTCCTCAAGAGAAGGGAATTACTGTAGTTAACTTAGTTCATATGGAAGAATATCTAATGGCTGTTATTCCTTCTGAAATGTCAGCGTTATGGCCTATAGAGGCTCTAAAGACACAGGCGGTAGCTGCTAGAAGTTATACACTAGCTAACTTAGGTAAGCACTCTAAAGATGGATATGACTTATGTTCTGACGTTCACTGTGCTGCTTATCGAGGAATTAATCGGGAACATCCTAATTCCAATCAAGCTGTACTAGAGACAGCAGGTGAAGTGATGACTTATAATGGTAAAGCAGTTAATGCTGTTTATAGTGCCAACTCTGGAGGATATACAGAGAATAGTGAAGATGTATGGACCTTTGAAATAGGTTATTTAAGAGCAGTGTCTACTGAAAAAGAAGATTCTCAATTCCCTCTAAATCCTGCAGAATTAAAGGACTGGTTGAGGAAGTCTCCAGATTCATATTCCAAAGCATTACAGTATACAAAGGAGAGCCATTATCGTTGGCAACGTAATCTCTCAGTAGAATATTTAGAAAATAGCTTGGGAATTAAAGGAATTAAGAAGATTGTTCCTACCTATAGAGGAAAAGCTGGTAGTGTAAAATCTCTATTAGTAGTGGGAACAGAAGAGGAGAAAGAAATCACTTATAGCTTACGTTCTAAATTTGGTGGTTTACGCAGTAATCGTTTCTGGATTCAACCACAATATCAAGATGGTAAACTAGTCAGTTTCCTATTCTATGGTGGTGGTTGGGGACACAGTGTTGGTATGGATCAAGTTGCAGTAGCTGCAATGGCAGATGATAACTATCAATATATAGATATATTAAATCATTTCTATACCGATACTACAATTGAAGATAGGTATTAAGATTTAGCTTAAAGGACTACTTTTCAGTAGTCCTTTTTTTGTTGGTAATAAGAATAGATAGTTATATAAAATTTATCGATTCTTCTCTAGTTTGTTATATCTAAGAAAAATATAGAGGAATTATTATATTCTTATAGAATTTATAAATTATAATTAAATAATTTAGTTTTCTATGTTCTTTATGGAAAGGAGTATCATCAGAAAGGATATCTAAGTAAAGATGAATTATATCGATTGGCTCATCTCAATTCTACAAGAAGCTCTTATCATGTACATAAGAATCCAGAAGGGCGAGTAGAGAGTATTATAGAGATAGCTTATAAGATTAATGATGAGTTTGCTCAAGTTGTTTTATTGAGTAGTTTAAAGGGGGGAGGAACACCAACTGCTTCTGCTATTTTGACCAGCTTAGATGAGAAACAGCATTGTGTGATTGATACTAGAGTATGGGCAGCACTTTATCGAATAGGTTATTTTACTAGAGAGAAGGAGCGTTTTGAACCTGAAGATTATCTACTTATCATTAAGATAGTTAGAGAATTAGCTAAAGAAGAAGGGATGACAACTGCTGAGATTGATTATGTTCTTTTTGCTTATGATGTTATTCATAGAGAAGGTAATTTACATTAATTTGATAGAAAATTATAAGATTTATATAAAAATTAATAATACTTTAAAAAAGGAGTGAAATTATGGAAATGAAGAAGATGTTGACTCTACTTTTGATTGTTATAGCCTCTTCTTTAGTATTCTCAGGCTGTTCTGAGAATAGTCGAGGTACCTTTGGTCCAGCATGGGATGTGGCTTTACAGGCTCCAGCTATTAAGCAGAGTAATGCATTAGCTGAATTGCTTGATACTAAAGAATTTAAAGAGTTTGGTTATAAGATTAATGCAGATAGTACTATTAGTTTAATATTAGTGGGAGCAAAAGAGAATGAAATCAAGAAGGAAACAGAGATTAATTTGAAACCTATTACATTAAATTCCGTTTTAGTAAATTTGTCAGCTGATGGTGCTGCTGAAAATGGAGAGTTTAGTAAAGTAATACTTGATCCTATTCCATTTGATAAATTTGATAGCATAACCTTATCTAGTAAGAATCTTTCAATAAATAAATTTAATGTATTTTTGAATAATACCAATAAAGAATCTATAGAAAATAAGTTGGATAATTTGACTATCGAATTACAGAACTCACAGGGTACAGTAATTTCTAGTGTTACCTTTGAAAATGTTGCTGTAGGCACTACAAAGAGTTTAGAGATGGATTTAGCCCAAAAAACTTTAGAGAGTGGAATGAAATTAGCTGTTAAGGGAATCCAGAGTTCAGGAACAACTACTTTTACAGTAGATATAACTTCATCCTCTTTGGAGATTAGTAAAGTAAAGGGACTTCATGCTAGTGAACTTAATAGTATGGATACTCTTAATTTCACACCAAGTTTAAATTTTGGGAGTAATACTGCTATAACTGGAAGTGAAGGGGCTCATCTACGATTGAATACATTATTTCCTGTAGATAGTAATTTAGATTTTGAGATAAGTAACTTTACGCTTGGAGGAGTTACTATTACAGATACTAATGGGGATGGGTATTATGATCTTCCAGCAGATACAAATATAAGTGATGAGTTATTTATATCAGGAAAATTAAATACAACCGCCAGTACTGTTAATTATGATTCTACTCAATCAGTTACTTTAGATACAGCTATCTATGGGTCATTAATAATTAATCTTCCTCCAGAAGATGCAGACAATTTAAAAGTTGAAGATAGTAATTTAGTATATGAAGAAATATCTAGTTTTGATATTAGCAATGATGATATAGATAGGATTAATGATGGATTAAAAGAGGGTAGATTAGTAACGAAGACAGTCAATAACCTAGGGTCTAATGTTATTATTTCAATCGATCTTTATGTAGGAAATAGTCCAACTTTTGATAATACTTATGTCTTTATTGATAAAATAGTAGATATTCCATTGGGAGAAGCTACAAAGGAATTTGTATTTAATCAAGAGGTTCTAAATAAGTTTAAAGATAAAAGTTATTTAGCAATGAAAGTAAAGGTAGGAAATGGTACAGATACTGCTAGTTTTACACCTGATCAAGAGATTAGTATTGAATCTTATGGAGTTTTAGTACTTAAAGTCAATCAAAACAAAGAATAAAATAGGGGGTGAAGAGTAAATGTTTAAAACTATTATGATGATTTCATTATTGTTCTTAATATTAATTTCAACGGTAAATACTAATATAGAGGCTGCTTCTTCAGCTAAGACTATTGGTCTTAGTGATGAGTTTGTTACAGTGACAGGAGCAGATGCTATTTATGGTAATCCGGGAGCGGTTAATGCTACACTAGATCGCTTTACCTTTGAACTTGGACTAGCAGGTGGTCTATGGAATAACCTATTGATTAATGATTATATTGATGATGGTATGAAGGATGATTTATTGGACAAGGTTGAAGATGGATTTTTGGTAGGGGCAGATTCAAATAACGGTTTCAAATTGGTTGTAGGATCTGTAGCTATTAGCTCAGAAGGTAGAGGTTCTGCACTAGTTGAATTATCCAATGATGTAACCGAGCTATTATTAAAGGGGAATGAAATTGGCAAGACTTATAACTTTAATGGTAGTAAAGGTTCTGGAGCAGTTTATGGCGATATCGGTATCAATTTTTCCATCAGCCCTGAGGAGCTAAAAGAGGAGTGGAAATTAAAAGATTTAAGGATGGGGCTGACTTATCATCAGTTATCTGGAGCAATCTTTGCTTTAGAGGGTAATGGTACTACTATAATCACTTATGATGAAAATGGAGATGCTGTAGTAAGAGGAGATGGCTACTTTGTAGCTAAATATAATGAATTAGAAGGTATTAGTGATAACGCGGCAAAGGGCTCAGCTTTTGATTTTGGAGTATATGCAGACTTAAATGATAAGTATAGCCTTGGTTTTAGTGTAATGAATATAGGTGCTTTAAAAGTAAATAAGATTCATGAAATTAGATATGAATATAACGAAGCTACAGAAGAATTTGAAGAGGTTGGAGATAGTGAAGTTGTTAAAGATGAAGAGTTAAAGTATCAACTACCATCTACTATTCGCTTAGGTGGAAAGATGAACTGGAATGAAAATATTGATTTATTTGCTGATTATTCATATACAAGTTATCATGATGGTCAAAGAGATCATAAATTTGCTACTGCAACAGAGTTAACATGGCTTGAGTTTTTACCATTAAGGACTGGAATAAGTTATTCTACACTTAGAAAGGACTTTGATTGGTCAGCAGGAATGGGATTGAAGTTATGGATATTTGAAGCAGATTTAGGTATTTCTGATTTAATGGGATTATTTAATAAATCCCAAGGGGTAGAAGGTGCTTTAAATCTTAAAATAGAGTTTTAGAATAAAGAAGAAGCAGATTAATCTGCTTCTTCTTTATTCATATTGAATTAATATCACTGTATATAAGAGTATAAGTATTGAAAGCTGTTTTTACTAATTAGCTGATACTAACGGATAACAGCTACACCAAGGATATTAAAGGGAGGTAGTAAAAGCTTCTAAAAGCAACTGATAATAAATTAATACATTTTTAACAAGGGAATTAATGTAAGTGCATAGAATTAATATAGGTAATTGTGAAACTAGAAGATGGGAGTGGCTATAATGTTGCAGAAGAGATTATATAAATTATTTGTGGCTTTAATAATTATTTTTAGCTTTACACAATCTGTGTTAGCTGAAGATAGTATTGTCATAGAGACTAAGGGGAAAGCATATTTAGGAGGTGATGGTTTAGTTAATACTGAGAAAAAAGCCATTAACGATGGATTAAGAAGGGCTGTAGAGCAGGCTGTAGGTACCTTCATTAGCTCTTCAACCATGGTAAAGAATGCTCGATTAATTGAAGATAAGATTCTAAAAAGTAGCCAAGGATATGTAAAAGGGTATCAAATAATCGATCAATCAATTGATGATGATATCTATATAGTCAAACTTAAAGTTAGAGTTGGAACAAAAGTATTAGCAGATGATTTAGATGCTTTGAAGCTGAATATAAAAAGGATTGGCAATCCAAGAGTTATGGTTTTAATCTCCCAGGAAATGGACGACTATTATGTTAAATTACCAGATAGTTTGGCAGAGACTGAAATGATGAATAAGTTTATAGAGTCAGGGTTCCAAGTGATAGATCGTTATAAGATTGATTCAGTGATTAATAGAGAAGAAAGAAGATCAATTATCAGTGGAGATTATAATTTGGCCGTTAAATTGGGGATACAATTAAAAGCTGATTTTGTTGTGATAGGTAGTATTAGGTCAAATTATATTGATTTAAGAAATACTTTAGATGGTATCGCTAGAAGCTTGAAATCGTATAATGCCCAAGTTGAAGCTCGTGTTATCAATGCAACTACAGCACAAGTTATTGCTGCTGTAACTGATGATGGTAAGGGTGTAGGAATCAATAAGGAGATGGCTGCTAAAAAGTCAATCATAGAAGCTACAGGGAATATTACAGATAAATTAATCAATAAGATGAGTAATGACTTAATTCAGCAAGAGAAGACTATTCAATTACAAATTAATGGTATCAGTTCATTAAGTCAGTTAGGTCAAATAAAGAGAACTCTGCCTACTCTGTCAGGAGTAGTAAATGTATTCTTTAGAGAGTTTGGCAATGAATTGCTCACCTTTGATATAGATTTAGAACCTGCCGTGGAGGTTTTTGATATAGCAATAGAGTTGGAAGAGAAGGTTCCTTTCAGTTTTGAAATTAAGAATATGTCAGAAGGAAAGTTAATCTTAGAGGTTAAATAATTAAGTTAAGGAGGTTATAAGTATGAATAAAAGAATTAATATCTTATTAGTTATAGTGATGATATTGTTCATTGGAACCCAATTCTCTTTTGCAGAGGGATTATTTGATGAAGGTGATAATACAGTTACTGATTGGGAAAAGTCAGTAGTAGAGGCAATTGGCTATGGTGTTGCTCCTGATTATATTACAAATGAGGCTCAAGCTAAGATTATGGCTAGAGAAGCTGCTATTACAATGGCACAAAGAAGGTTACTAGAGACAGTTAGGGGGGTTCAAATAGATTCTGAACAGACCGTTAAGAATGCTCAAATCCAATCTGATATTATCAATAAGAGAGTAAGTGGTGTAGTAAGAGGTGCCCAAATTATTGAAGAGAAGAAAGTGGCAGATAAGGTATATCAAGTTGTAATGCAAGTTCAATTCTATGGAAAAGATGGTATTATGAAAGCGATTTTCCCTAGTATAAGTAAAGAAAGTAGTAAAACCTTTAATAATAATGATAATTTTGATAATAGTAACGATACTTCAGAAGAATCTGCTAATTTAGTAGATAGTGATTATACAGGAGTCATTATCAATACATTGAATATAGATGCCAAGCCAGCGCTAGCTCCAAAGATTTATAGTGAGGATGGAAGTTTAGTTTATGGTATGAGTAAGATTCAAAGTGATGGGGTCATTACTCAAGGAATTGTAGGTTACAATAGAAGCCTAGCAGATGCTAAGGCCAATCCAAGAGTAGGTAAGAATCCATTGATTATTAATGCTATAAAGGTTAAGGGAAGATATAGTACTGACCTAATTTTAGATGATAAAGATGCTAGAAGCTTAGAACAAGTAGGGGGAAGTAATGGAATTTTTAATAACTGTAAAGTAGTTATTGTTTTAAATTAAATCTACTTTATAAAAGAGTGTTGAAAAAGCAGTAAGTCTGCCTATTGGTAGTGTTAAGATTATTAGTATCAGTAAAGGAGCGGTTATTGCTGAAATTATAGAGTCTGAAGATGTAACTTTGAAGGGAGATATTGTTGAGTTTGAGTAATGTAATCCTTGGATTAATATTTCTATGCTAATATAAAATTGGTACAATAGATAGGTATTGCAAAGTTATTTTTTTTAAGGCAAACAAATCTTCAACAAAAAACTATTACGAGAAAGCTTATCAGCTTTCACCCCAAGGGCACTTCTTTCAGGGCGTTCTCGTGTTACTTTTGTACCCAAAGGCATCATTCAGGAAGAAATAACTCTTCCTTCAAAGCCCATTGCCGCAAAAGTAACCAAACCTACGAGTTTTACCTTCGGGGTTATAAAGTAACCCTTTCGTGGCAAGGGCAGCCCGGTCTAGAAAAGAATTAACCTACGAATCTACCTACGGGTTTAAGAACCAAACCCTTCGTGGTAAACCTAGAGCAAGACTCTTCGTGGTAGAGCCCACTCACTACGCAATCAAAATTTATTGAAATCAATAAATCTTAGAGTTCTAATTCAAAGATTACATTGTTATTATTATTTGTTTAGAATATTTGCTTCGCTCAAATATAAAGGAAACTTAGTGAAGTAAGTGTTTTTCTTACTGAACTTTAGTTGAACTTATCCTTTAGGGCTAATTCTTCTCCTTTTTAAAGACCTTAATTATTAATTGAAAGAAGCATCGCAATATACCCATGAAGTGATAAAATTTATATTATTATTGAATTAAGATAGTATGCTCTAATAAATTGAAGGGAGGATTTATGTTGAGAAGATTAAAATTACTTATATTATTACTTGTGGTTTCTATAACAGTAATAGGTTGTCAAGATGATAAATTTATGAATTTAAGAGGTAATGTAACTGATAAGTTCACAGGAGAGCCTTTAGTAGGGATTACTGTGGAGGTTGGAAATCAAGTTGTAAAGACAAATAATCAAGGATATTTTATTGTTAATAATATTCCTGTAATTGAGGATATTGATGGTAAAGATAGTGTAGTCAGGTTAAGTGGTAAAGATTACATTGCTAAGACTAAGCAGGTTCTGTTAGAAGAAGGGGATAAATCAATCTCTATTCAATTAGAAAGAAATTATATGAATTTAAGTGGACAGGTAATCGATAGATTTAAAGGGGAGTCCTTAGCAGGGGTTACTGTTGAGATAGGTAATCAGCTGGTTGAGACTGATGCTAATGGTTATTTTACAATTAAAAAAATCCCTGTAATAGAGAACCCTACTATAGAAGACAGATTAGTAAAGGTCAGTTCTCCAGGTTATATGGTATGGACTAAAGTAATTAATCTAGAAGGTAAGGATAAGTTATTTAATGAAGAGATTGCTCTTGAAAGTAAGAGAGAGGCTAAATTCTTCTTTGTCAGTGATAAGGAGAAGAGTAAGAGTATCTATGTAACAGATATTTATGCTAAGAATGTGGTGAAGTTAACCGATGATAAGGGTGATGATTGGGCACCTAACTGGTCTGCTGATGGGGAGCAACTTCTATTCTTATCTAATAGAGATGGGAATACAAATATTTACGTAATGAATGCTGATGGATCTAATCTAAGACAGGTGACCTTTACAACAACAGATAAAGAGAGTCCAGTCTGGTTAGATAAGAATACAATTTTGTTTGCTTCTAATCGAGATGGTGACTTTGATATCTATAAGAGTGATTTAACAGGTACTTATTTACAGAGATTAACTGATAATAACTATTATGATAGTCAGATTGCTTATTCTTCTAAATATCAATCAATTGCTTATATCTCAGCAACAACTGGAGAGAGGAAATTGCATGTGATGCAAGAGGATGGTACTGCTAAGATGTTATTGAATAGTGGGTTTGGCACTGACTCTCAGCCAGCTTGGTCAGGTGATGAAGAAGAGATTATATTTAATAATTATAGTTCTGGAAAGTCAATAATTTATCAAATCGCTCCTAATGGTAGTAATTTGAAAGATATAATGAAGGTTAATGGTAGAGTCTATAATTATGCTCTTTGGGATAGAGAAGAACAATTGATCTTGTATGTAAGTGATGGTATAGAGGGTAGAGAGATTAACCTGTTTACAAGAAAGGAAGAGAAGAGAGAGATTATCTCTAAGAAGAAGGTAAATTATAATGAGCCAGAGTGGCAAGATTAATTGATATAACATAGTGAAGAGATTATGATAGTGTGATAATGAGTGACAAGTGATGGATAAGGAGTAAGGAGCTCTTCTCGTCATCTGTCACTCATTATTTTTTACCATCATATCTAATTACATAAATCCTATTATATTATTCAATTTAGAATCATTGGATAATTATTGTTAGGTTAATTAAATTTTATAATAATGGAGGATTTGTTATTGTTAATGTAGAATATGCAATAAATAATTATATTTAAAATAATTAAATTAAGTATAATAAACTACGGAGTAGAGAAAGGGGAATTTTAAAATTGAAAGCTAGGAGAGTTGTCTCAGTAATTTTAATGGTATTTATGTTGGTTTCTTTTGTAGGAATTGACTATGCCCGCGCTCAAACAGTTTCTGCTAGTTCAGATGATTCAGATGGAATGAAGAAGGGATTGATTGGAGCTTTAGTGATTTTAGGGGTAGTTGGTATTTATAAGATGATTAAAAATCACCGTGAAGAGACATATCAAAACCATCTAAGTAAAGGGAAGATGTACCTAGGAAAAGGGGAGTATGGTTTAGCTATTAGAGATTTGTCTCAGGCTAAAGATGTTAAAGATAGTGTAGAGGTCAATAGATTATTATATAATGCCAAAGAAGAGTATAAAAAGCGCCATTATCAATTAGGAAGTGACTATTTGTCAGAGGGTAACTGGGAGCTTGCTTATAATGAATTTGAGAAGGTTAGATTTTATGATAATAATTATTTTGATACTAATGAAAAGTATAACTTGGCATATCAAAGGCTTAGAGAGCTAAGATTAAAGAGAATAGCCGTAATTGATTTTGAAGATACAACCTATAGATATAACTTAGGAAGTAGAGCAACTAGTCTATTTGCTGCTCAATTATTGGATAGAAATCCAAAATTTATTGAAGTAGTAGAGAGAAAACAGCTTGATGCTATTTTAGAAGAGCAGCAGTTAGGGGCAACTGGATTAATTGATTCTGAGACTGCCAAAGAGATAGGAAATATTTTAGGGGTTGATTATCTAGTTGTAGGTAAAGTGTTAAGTGGAAGTGTAAATAAGGATGAAAGTTCTGAGTATGTTGAAACTTGGGATGGTAAACAGAAAAAAAGGTATCATGTACAGAAGCAGTCATATACTAAAGTTATATTTAAATTGTTAGATGTAAGTGATGCTTCTATAGCTTTAAGTAAGACAGTTACTAAAAAAGCTACCTATAGTGAATATTATTATCAGGATGAATCTATAATTATTCCTTCTGATGAAGAGATGATTGATAGAGTATTGACTGAGGCCGTAGATGAATTTGCCCAAGATGTATATCAAAAATATGAATTATAAAAAATGTATTTATGTACTTGTATTGATAAAAAACCCACTAAAAATTAGTGGGTTTTTTTATTATAGGTATTTCTATTTTTAGATATATATTTAATAAGTAAAGAATAGGTTATATTAGTAAAGATGATTGTTATTGTAATAAGCTTTTAAAGTGGTAACTAATATTGATTTGACAATTCTCTCTAAATATCGTAATATATAAATATAATAATCTGCCGATTAGGAGGAAGATAAGTGGAGAATATCACAAAGGAGATGGAAATACTAGAATCTAAAGCCAAGGTATTAAAGGCTTTGTCCCATCCGATTAGATTGTGTATAGTTAAAGGATTGATGAAAGAAGAGGGGTGTAATGTATCTAAGATGCAAAGTTGTCTAGAGATTCCTCAGTCTACTCTATCCCAACACCTTGCTAAATTGAGAAACTTAGGGATTTTAGAAGGTGAAAGAAATGGGATTGAGATTAATTATTATGTGATTGATGAAGATGCTAAGAAGGTAGTAAAGGCGCTATTTTAAGTTTAGGCTTGAGTTTAAGGTTGAGTTTAATTACTTAGATCCAGACTTAAGCTTAAACTTAAATTTTATAGATTATATCATAAAATCAATATATATTAATATTTAAATATTAAGGAGGTTTTGATAATGAGTAAAAAGGTATTGATTGTTGGTGGTGTAGCTGGTGGAGCAAGCACAGCAGCTAGATTGAGAAGGGTTGATGAAGAGGCAGAGATTATTATCTTTGAAAAGGGTGAACATATCTCTTTTGCTAACTGTGGGTTACCTTATCATATCGGTGAGGTGATTAAGGAACGTGATAAGTTATTGGTACAGACTCCAGAAGCGATGGAAGCTAGATTTGATATTGATGTAAGAGTTATGAATGAAGTATTGAGTATTAACAGAGGGAATAAGGAAGTTAAAGTAAAGGATTGGGTTAAAGGTGAGGTTTATACAGAAAGCTATGATGTTCTAGTATTATCTCCTGGTGCTGATCCAATTAAGCCACCTCTCCCAGGAATTGACGGAAAGAATATCTTTACTCTAAGAAATATTCCTGATACAGATCTGATTAAAGGATTTGTTGATGATAATAAACCGGAAAATGCTGTTGTAGTTGGAGCTGGATATATTGGAGTAGAGATGGCTGAGAACTTACATCACCGTGGTGTAAAAGTATCAGTGGTAGAGTTGGCACCACAAGTTCTAGGGCCAATTGATGCAGATATGGCAGCTATAGTTCATAATCATATGCGTACTAAAGGGGTTGATCTACATTTATCTGATGGAGTTAAAGCCTTTAGAGAAGAAGGAGATAAGACCATTGTAGAATTACAAAGTGGTAAAGAGATTAAAGCTAGTTTAGTAGTTATGTCCATTGGGGTTAAGCCAAGTACTAAACTAGCTAAAGAAGCAGGTTTGGAGTTAGGAGAGACAGGAGCTATCAAGGTCAATAAACATTTACAGACTTCTGATGAGAGTATCTATGCTATTGGAGATGCTATTGAAGTAGTTGACTTTGTAACTAAAAAACCTGCTCATATTCCATTAGCTGGTCCTGCTAATAAGCAAGGAAGAATTGTAGCTAATAATTTAGCTGGAGCTAAAGAGAAATTTGTTGGAACTCAAGGAACAGCTATTGCTAAGGTCTTTGATTTAACTGTAGCTGCTACTGGAAATAATGAAAAGCAACTGAAAGAAGCAGGGATTGACTACCAAGTTTCCTATACCAACTCTAAAAATCATGCAGGATACTACCCAGGCGCTATTCCAATGACCATTAAGATTATCTTTACACCTGACAAAGGTAAGTTATTAGGTGCTCAAATAGTTGGTTATGATGGGGTAGATAAGAGAATAGATATTCTAGCAACTGCGATTAGATTTGAAAAGACAGTCTTTGATTTACAAGAACTAGAGCTAGCTTATGCCCCACCTTTTGGTTCTGCTAAAGACCCAGTGAATATGGCTGGTTTTACTGCAGGGAATATCTTAAAGGGAATGGTTGATGTAATTTACTGGCATGAGCTTGAAGATTTAAGTAATGATACTATCATCTTAGATGTAAGAGAAGAGGTAGAAGTAGAATTAGGTAAGATTGATGGCTCAATTAATATTCCTCTTAATAGTTTAAGGGATAGATTAGATGAACTTGATAAAGATAAGAATATTGTAATCTATTGTGCAGTTGGACTAAGAGGATATATCGGAGCTAGAATCTTAATACAGCATGGATTTAAGAAGGTTAAAAATTTATCTGGTGGATATAAGCTTTATAAAGAGATCATCAATGATAAAGAAGAATCAATAGGTAATTGTAATACCCCTGATTGTGAGCAGATGAATACAGCATCTAATCCTGAGGAAGGTCAGATAGTGGGAAAGCAATTAGCAAATAATCAAGCTGGCAAAAGGGTTCAGCTGGATACTTGTGGGTTACAATGTCCAGGACCAATTATGCAAGTAGCTAATAAGATGAAGGAATTAGATGAAGGTGATATATTAGAGGTTGTAGCCACAGATCCAGGTTTTATAGCAGATATAGGAGCATGGTGTAAGAGTACCGGAAATAAATTGATAGATAGTTGTCAAGAAGGTCATAACTTTACAGCTACTATCCAGAAAGGGCAGGGTAGAAGAGAAGTGGCTAATGGAGATACCAAAAATAAAAAGACTATGGTTGTCTTCAGTGGAGAGTTAGATAGGGCAATTGCTTCCTTTATCATTGCTAATGGTGCAGCGGCGATGGGTAGTGAAGTAACATTATTCTTTACCTTCTGGGGATTGAATATTTTGAGGAAGAAGGAAGAGGTTAAGGTTAAAAAATCTATGATGGATAAGATGTTTGGTAAGATGATGCCACAAGGAAGTGAGAAGCTACCACTATCTAATATGAATATGTTTGGGATGGGAGCTAAGATGATTAGAAAGGTAATGAAAGATAAAGGTGTAGATTCCTTAGAGGCATTAATTGGGCAAGCAAAGTTAAATGGTGTAAGATTAGTTGCTTGCCAAATGTCTATGGATGTAATGGGAATTAAGAAAGAAGAATTGATAGAGGGAGTAGAAGTTGGAGGAGTAGCAAGCTTCTTAAGTGATGCTGAAGAATCAAATATGAGTTTATTTATTTAGAGAAAAGGTGCCTGTTGGCACCTTTTTCTATTGTAGTTGAGTTTTTAATTAGATTATATGGGGATATTGCGACACTTTTCATACCTCACCCTAGCCCTTCAGGGTTTAGCAACCCTTCATACAAAACCGGTCTTTCCTATTCTTAGGAGAGGGAACAAAATAAAAATCTAATTCTCCCTCTCATTAGATAAGGAGAGGGGGTTAGGGGGTGAGGTCTGAGATTTTGAACTTAATTGTCAACCGTCAACTGTAAACTAAAGTAGAAACTGTCGTAATATCTCTCTAAAGTATAACTATTTAATCTATTAAATAATCAATATAAGGAGTATAATATAGATAAAGGGAGGGATTATATTGTCAAGAATAGATAATTATGAATGTCCTAAATGTGGTAATGGAAGTTATGAGACAGACCAGTTTGCAGCTACTGGTGGAGGATTATCTAAGATGTTTGATATACAGAACAAGAAATTTACAACAGTGACCTGTACTAGATGCAAGTATACAGAATTATTTAGAGCAGATGCAAGTATGTTAAGTAATATATTTGACTTCTTTACTGGATAGCATTCTTTTTTTAGTATAGTTGGAATAATATTAATGACAGTAATGTATAATAAATTAAATGTTAATTTAGAATTTAAGCAGGAATTAGTCTTATTATTGAGAATAATAGTAATAGTTACTAATTATCTCATAAGGAGGTAGATAGGATGATTAAGTTATATCAATTTGAAACTTGTCCTTTCTGTGCGAAAGTACGCAATAAGTTAGATGAGCTGGAGTTAGAATATGAAAAGATTGAGGTTCCTAAAGATAGAGAGAAGAGGACTAAGATTAAAGAGTTATCAGGTCAGATTAAAGTTCCAGTAATAGAAGATAGTGATGGAACTGTAGTCAATGATTCTGCAAAAATTATTGAATATTTAGAAGAGAAATATATTTAATATTTATAAGTTGCCTCTAAATGAGGCAACTTATTTTTGATTTAAGATATAATCTAATTTATAATTATTTATATAGTCAAGATTATATTTAATGAAAGGGAGAGACGTTATGATTAAAACAGTTAGCTGGTTTGCCTACTTTTGGTTATACCAAATTGCACTATTAGGCTCACTTTTAAAGATGAAGCTATTGGAATTAAAGGGAAGAGATGAAGTTGTAAGAAGTTATACCAATAAAATAGCAAAATCTTGGGCCAAAAGTCTAGTAGATTTCACAGGTAGTGAGGTAATAGTGAAAGGTAAGGAGAGATTACCTGATGAACCAGTATTATTTGTAGCTAACCATCAAGGTTCTTTTGATATACCTTTATTATTAGGGTATATTAGTAAGCCAATAGCTTTTGTTGCCAAATGGGAGCTTAGATATATGCCTTTTGTTAGCAGTTGGATGAAGAATATGGAATGTATCTTTATTAAGAGAAATGATTTTCGTCAGACTTTAAGGGCCTTTAAAGATGCAGGAAGGGTATTTGATGCTGGACAATCTTTAGTTATCTTCCCTGAAGGGACAAGGAGTCGTTCTGATAAATTGGGAGATTTTAAAAGAGGAAGCTTGAAGATAGCTTTAAGGGAGAATATTCCCGTAGTGCCGATTACAATCAAGGGATCTTATAAGTTAAGGGAAGCTAATGGTGGATTGATTAAAGGTGATAGGGTAGAAGTGATAATTGGTGAAGCTATATATACAGATAAGCTAAGTAAGGAAGAGAGAGATGATTTAACCTTGATTGTTAGAGAGAAGATAAAAGAGAATTTATAATGAACAATTGTCAATTAAATTAATAGTTAAATCTTAAAGATTAATCTCACTATATATTGGATTGGTTTATTATGGATATCTTTGAAAATCATAACTAACTGTAAATTATAGATTGCCAATTGTTAATTAAACTGGAGTGTCAGTTATGGAGCTTAATATTATACATGTCGATATGGATGCTTTTTATGCTTCTATTGAGCAGAGGGATAATCCAAAGTTGAAAGGTAAACCTGTGATTATAGGTGGAAAGAGTAAGAGGGGTGTTGTTAGTACAGCATCCTATGAAGCAAGGAGATATGGGGTGCATTCAGCAATGCCCATTATTAAAGCACGCCAATTGTGCCCTCATGGTACCTACTTACAGGGTGACCATTTAAAATATAAAGAGGTTTCTAATCAAATTAGAGAGATTTTCTATCGATATACAGATTTAGTAGAACCTCTTGCTTTAGATGAAGCTTTTCTTGATGTAAAGGGAAATTATAAAAATAGTATTAGAATTGCTAAGGAGATTAAAAGAGAGATAAAAGAAGAGCTTAATTTAACAGCTTCTATTGGAGTTAGTTATAATAAATATTTAGCAAAATTAGCTTCTGACTTCGATAAGCCAAGTGGTTTTAAGATTATTTCTCCTTTTGATGCTCAAGATATTATATTTCCTTTAGATGTAAATAACCTATGGGGAGTTGGACCTAAGACTGAAAAGAGATTAAAGGAGTTGGGCTTTTATAAAATTTCTGATATAGCTAAGGGAGATCGAAGTTTACTGATAAGAGAGTTTGGTAAGAAAGGCTATCAATTATATAAGCTAGCTCAGGGGGAGGATAATAGAAAGGTTACTCCTCCTGGTTTACCGAAATCTTTAGGTAAAGAGACGACCTTTAAATATGATACCAAGGATAAAGGGGTACTAAGGGGTTATTTGAAAAGTTTAAGTGAAGAAGTAGCTAATAGAGTAAGGAATAAAGAAGTAAAAGGAAAGACTATTACTTTAAAAGTGAAATATGAAAATTTTGAAGAGTTATCACGCAGTAGAACTATTGAAGGATATATTTCTACACAAGAGGATATTTACCGATTGGCAGAGATATTGCTAGAAGAGATTGATTTAGATAAGAAGCTAAGGTTGATTGGTGTAACTTTGTCGAATATAATAGAAGATCGTGTTGAGCAATTGAAGTTATTATAGTCTTATTTTAAGAGATTAATGATAAAGATTAGAGATTTTTCACTGTTTTTAGAACAGATTAATTTTTTATTTGACATTTTTCAAGAATATGATATAATAAAAATTGTTAAGAGAGGTATTTGTTTTTCTACATAACAAAATTAGAAATTATTATGAAGTCTTATAAATTAAAAATTAATTGTGTCCATTATTATAGGCTTATTAAAAATTTGAGGGCAAGGTTACATTTTGTGAGATCCCCGGTTAACATTTTATTTATGTTAATTGGGGGTCTTTTTGTATTGTATGGCTTCTAATATTTTAATAATGGCTTAAAGATTTACTAATTTATAATGGTTAATTTTCAGAATAATTGGAATATTTGAGGATGATATTTAACAAAGTATCTATCAAATTTTAGTAATAGCTTTTATAGTGTTTACAGAACTCCATTTTTGGTAATAATGTAAACATCGCTTCTTTAAAAAGAAGCATATCATATAATAAAAAGATAACTTTATAAGAGGGGGAGAATTATGGCTAATCAAGAACCAAAAGTAGCATATTTTTGTATGGAGTATGGAATTACTAGTGATTTTAAAATTTACTCTGGAGGATTAGGAATCTTAGCAGGAGACCACATGAAAGCTGCTTATGATCAAAATCGTGACTTAATAGGAATTGGTATGTTATGGAAACAAGGATACAATGAACAAATTATTAAAGAGGGAAGACCTTACAAAGCTTATCCAATTGAAACAGAAAAGTATGATTTCTTAGAAGATACTGGTGTAAAAGTAAAAGTAGAAATTAGAGAAAGAGATGTTTGGTGTAAGGTATGGAAAGTAGATTGCTTTAATAATGCTGACTTATATCTATTAGATACTGACTTACCAGAAAACTATGCTGGTGATGAGTGGATTACAGATAGACTTTATGGTGGATTTAATGAGCATAGAATTGCTCAAGAGATGGTATTAAGTATTGGTGGAGTAAGAGCTCTTAGAGCTTTAGGTATTAAGCCTGATGTTTACCACTTTAATGATAGCCATCCTGTATTTGCAGGAATTGAGTTATTAAGAGAGAAGATGGAAGATGAAGGTATGTGGTTTGACGATGCATTAAGAGAAGTTAGAAAGAATGTAGTATTTACTACTCATACTCCAGTTGCAGCAGGAAACGAAGTTCATCCACACAGATTACTAAAGTATATGGGTGCTTATTTACACCTAAATACAGAACAGATGGTAGCTATTGGTGATGCTCCATTTAGTATGACTGCAGCAGGACTAAGATTATCTAGAAATGCTAACTCTGTTGCTAGCTTACATGAGCAAACTGCTAATGAAATGTGGAGCCATGTAGATGGTGCTGCTCCAATCGTAGGTATCACTAATGGTGTTCATAGAGGTACTTGGACAGATGAGAGAGTGGTTAGTGCATTTAAAGATGGAGATACTAATAAGATTTGGGAAGCTCACCAAGCAGCTAAAAAAGACTTATTAGACTTAATTGAAGAAAGAAATGGAGTTAAGTTAGATGCAGATAAATTATTAATTGGATTTGCTCGCCGTGCTGCTCCTTATAAGAGAAGTGATTTTATCTTTAGTAAGCCAGAAGTTATTGAAAAATACTTAAAGTCTGGTGAAATTCAAATTGTATTTGCTGGTAAAGCGCATCCATTAGATAATAAAGGTAGAGAAATTGTTGCTAGACTTATTGAAATGGCGGACAAATACTCTAATAGTGTAGTGTTCTTAGAAGACTATGATATGACAATTGGTGCTGCATTAACTAGAGGTTGTGACATCTGGTTAAACAATCCACGTAGACCTAAAGAAGCAAGTGGTACTTCCGGTATGAAAGCTGCTATGAATGGAGTATTAAACTTAAGTATCCTTGATGGATGGTGGCCAGAAGCATGTAATCATGGAGTTAATGGTTGGGCTATCTCACCAGATGGTGAAGAAGCTAAGACTGCTGAGGACTTCGAAGGTTCTTATGATGAAAAGATTGCTCAATTAGACGAATATGATGTAAATAATCTTTATGATGTATTATTAAATCAAGTGTTACCTACTTATGCTGACAAAGAGAAGTGGGTAGAAATGATGAAAGAAAGTCATAAAGATACTTATGAAAAATTCTCTGCTGATAGAATGTTAAATGATTACTATAGATTAGTTTACGCTCCAGAGAATAACTAATTATGTTTAAGATTACTATCTGATTAAATTACATTTTAAGGTTAAAAGGATGCCTATTTTAAGTTGTTTTAGGATGGGTGTTCTTCTGAAATTTCTGTGAAAAATTTAAGTTATTTTCCCTTATTTTTAATAAACAATATCTTTTAGAAGAATATATGTTTTAGTAAATTTTACAACTATTAGCATTAAGTATTTTGCAAATCTGTATCTATTGTGTTATAATGCAGATATAAAAAATATATAATTTTATAAGTGATTTTCTACTATAAGAATATAAGAGAATAAGGAGGACGAAAATCATGAGAAGTAAAGTAAAGTGTAAAGATTGTGGTAGTGTAAATTATACTGTTGTGGAACATTGTTCAAATTGTAGTGGAAATTTAAAAAGAGAAGGTAAATTAAATTCTAAGAGATTGATAAGTTCAATCCTTTTATCTTTAAATTTTTCATTCATAGTTTGATTTTACTTTAGAATAAGAGTCAGCTTGTATACAAGCTGACTCTTATTTATTATATGACCTATTTTAATAGATTTTATAACTAAACTTGAGTATATACATAATAATATTGTCATTAAAAGCCATATTTTATTTTAGATTGTAGATACCTAACTTTAAAGTGAGATTAATAATCTTTAGATATAGAAGAAATCAAAGAGTTTATTGAATATTCGTTCTTAAATTTTAATATATTCTAAATATAATGTGATATCATGGTAATAATAAGTTGTAATATGGTAATTACTAAACATAATATATTAGCTTATATAGTTCTTTGTTTTTGAGAAAGTTATCTTTAAACTTTGGGTGTTAAAAGATTTGGATTTAATAATTATTCTTTAGTAGTTTTTTATTCTAATTTTTCATTAGAATATTAAAATTTAAGTTTTAAAGGATTTATAAAGGAGTTTTTTATAATTATGTCTAATTTTAAGTATAAGTAATGATCGCTTATTCTTAAATAATTTATTAGATCTATTAAATTGATATATAATTATTTAAAATAGAGGTGGTAAAGTGAGTAACTACTTGGATAGTTTTTCTCCAGCTGAAAGAGCTTATTTAGAATATAGCGATGAACAATTAGGTGTTCAATACAGCCCCGAGAAGACAAGCTTTGCTGTTTGGTCACCTAATTCTGACAAAGTAAATTTAGTATTGTATAAGGAAGATTTTGATGAAAAAGAGGCTGGTAAAATATACAAGATGGAAAAGAAGGAGAATGGGATTTGGACAGTAAATATTACTGGTGATCATAAGAATAAATTTTACCACTATCAAGTTGAACGTGATGAAGAAATTTATTATGCAGTAGACCCTTATGCTAGAGCTGTCTCTCAAAATGGGGTTAAGGGAGCAATAGTTGATTTAAAAGAGACAGATCCAGCTGCTTGGAAAGATGACAAGAGACCAAGCTTTGAGAATATTGAAGATGCAATTATCTATGAGATGCATGTAAGAGACTTTTCAATATCACCAAAATCTGGGATGAAATATAAAGGGAAATATTTAGCATTTACTGAAGAAGGAAGTACTTTAACTGGTGCAGATATTAAGACTGGAATTGACCATTTAAAGGAATTAGGGATTACCCATATTCATTTACTACCTGTATTTGATTATGGTAGTGTAGATGAAAGTAAGGATGAAGAGTATAACTGGGGTTATGACCCAATGAACTATAATGTCCCAGAGGGGTCTTATTCAACTGATCCAACAGACCCTTTAGCTAGAATCAAAGAGTTTAAAGAGATGGTTTTATCTTTACATAAGAATGGAATTAGAGTTATTATGGATGTTGTTTATAATCATACATATAATACTTTGACCTCAAGTTTTGGTAAATTAGCTCCTGAGTATTATTACCGCTTTAAAGATAATGGAGAATTCTCTAATGGTTCAGGCTGTGGGAATGAAGTTGCTTCAGAGATTCCTATGGTACGTAAGTTTATCGTAGAGTCTGTTAAATATTGGGCTGAAGAGTACCATATTGATGGCTTTAGATTTGATTTAATGGCTTTACATGATAAAGAGACTATGAAATTGGTAGAGGAGACTTTGCATGAAATAGATTCTAATATCTTGATTTATGGGGAACCTTGGATGGCTGATTATTCTCCATTATCTAGGGAAGTTCAAATGCGCAAAGGAGAACAGAGAGATCTAGGTATTGGAGTATTCAATGATAATTTAAGAGATGCAGTTAAAGGAAGCACTAGAGGAGAGGATAGAGGTTATGCTACTGGAAAGATTAGCAATATAAATCATGTTAAAGAAGGCATTATTGCGGCTATAAATTCTTTTGCAGCAAATCCTCATGAAGTAGTTAATTATGTTTCAGCCCATGATGATTTAACATTATGGGATAAAATTGAGAAGAGTAATTCTGTAGATAGCAGAGTAAGTAAGGTTAGAATGAATAATTTATGTAATGCTATAGTCTTAACTTCTCAAGGGATTCCTTTCTTGCATGGTGGAGTGGAGTTTTTAAGAACGAAATATGGAGTTGCTAATAGTTATAATTCACCTGATGATATTAATCAAATTGAGTGGGAAAAGAAGGCCGAAAACTTTGAATCATTTGCTTATTATAAAGGTTTAATTGAGTTAAGAAGAGCTCATCCTGCTTTTAGAATGAGTGATGCTGAAGAGATTAGAGAAAGTTTAGAATTTTTAGAGGCTGATGATGGGATAATCATCTATAGATTAAAGGATAATGCTAATAATGATAGCTGGAATCAGATAGTTGTTATCTTTAATCCACATCATGAAAGTAAAGAGGTTATGCTACCTGAAGATAAGAAATGGAATGTAGTAGTTAAGGAAGAGAAGGCTGGAACTGAAGTATTAGAAGTTATTGATGATCAGAAAGTAATGGTACCTAAAATTAGTACAATGATATTATATAGATAACACCACATAAAAGGAGGAGTTAAATATGGGAACTATAAATCAATTTATTATCTTTAAGTTAGCTTCTGAAGAATTTGGAGTAGAGATTACTAAGGTGCAGGAGATCCTTAAGCCACAACCAGTCACTAAATTGCCTCAAGCAGCAGACTTTATTGAAGGTATTACTAACCTTAGAGGTGATATTATCACTATTATTGATTTAAGAAAGAGATTGGACTTTCCCCTTGATAATGAAGGAGAAGATAGAATTTTAGTTGTTAAGATTAATGATATAGATGTTGGCTTTATAGTAGATGATGCTTCTGAGGTAATCAGAATTGAAGAAGAGCAGATTGTTGCTCCTAAGAAAGGAATAGCAGGAATTAAGACTGAATATTTAGAAGGGATTGCTAAGTTAGAAAAAAGGTTAATTATTCTATTAGATCTTGATAAGATTCTGACCACTGAAGAGCAGATTAAGATAGAGGAGATAACAGAAAGTCATCAATAATAAAAACTCCCAGCTGGGAGTTTTTATTATTGTAGTACCAACTTAACCTTAAATAAAGCAAGTTAGCTCATTTGTAAAATTATAAATTTTATTGTATAATTAATTAAAAATATTTATTATAGGAGGAGAGTATGGAGAAGTTATTACCAGTACTGGAAGCTTATAAAGTAAAAGCTATAGAACGGAAGAAAAATTATGGTTTAGATCCAAGACCTCTAAGCAAAGAAGAGGTTGAAGCTATTATTGAAGGTCTAACTTTAGATAATTTGTCAGAAGAGAACTTTGTTATATTTGAAGAGGAGAGCTTAGATAAGTTATTACTAAGATTAATCTCACAAGAGGTAAGAAGGGGAACTTTCCCATCATCTTATGCAAAGGCTGAGGGATTAGCTAAGTTTGTTAAAGGTGAATTAAGCAGTGATTATCTATCTAAAGAGGATGCTTTAGAATTATTAGATAATATGCAAGGTGGAGCAGCTTCTGTAGAATTAGTTACTTTATTAGAAGAAGGTTACTATACTGAAGAGATATTAAATATACTTAAAGATACAGTCTTAGTTAACCCTTCTGAATTTAATAGATTAGTAGCTTTAGCTGAAGATAATGAAGCAGTTAAAGATGTAATTAAGAGTTGGGCAGAAAGAGAGTTTGCTCAAGACTGGAAGTTAGCTGATAAATATCAGGGGTTATCAATCAAGGTTGGAAATAATATCACTACAGGACACTTAAGTCCATCTAAGAATGCTGATAGTAGAACTGACCACCCATTACATGCACAGTTTATTATGGATGGTAGAGAAGATGAAGCAGACTTTATGGACAGGCTGAAAAAATTAAAAGAGAAAAATGATAATATCTTCTTTGTAGCAGGATCGGCACTAGGAGAGGGTTCTTCTAGAAAATCTGCTACTTATACTATGTTACAGGTCTTAGGTAAGCCAGTTGACGGAGAGCCTGAGAAGAAGGCTGGAGGGGTAGTTGTTGCTAAGAGTATGGCTCCAATCTTTAAAATCTCTTTAATGGCATCTGCTATCTTACCAGTTATCTGTGATACAGATAGTATTAATGAAGGAGATTCATTAGAATTAGATATAGAAAATAGTAAGTTAATAGTTAATGGAGAAGAAGAGTTAGATGTTAAGTTACCGATTCCTTTCCAATTAGATAAGATAGCTGCTGGGGGAATGACTTACTTTGATGCAGGTAATGAGCTACAGAAGTGGGCAGTTAAATATTGTTTAGACAATGATATTGATTTTGATCAGAGTAAAGTTCCTGCTCCAGTAGAAAAAGAAGAAGAGCGAGTACCACAGACCTTAGCTCAAAAGATTGTAGGTATGAATAGATTAGATGGAAAGGATACCATCTTAGCAGGAGAGACTGCTGAAGTAAAAATCAGAGGTGTATTCTCTCAGGACACTACTGGTCCAATGACCTTAGAAGAGTATCAATTGATGGCTGGTGGAGACTTTGGAGCTGAGTTTGTAGTACAAAGTTTATGCCATACTGGAGAATGTCCATCTACTGAAGATAGAAATAGACATAAGTTCATTGATGAATTTGTTACAAAGCGTGGTGGAGTCTGTCTAGAGACTGGAGAAGGTATCATCCATACTATCGGTAACCGCTTTGTATTACCAACAGATGTAATTGTAGGTGGAGATTCTCATACTAGAACTCCAACTGGAGTATCCTTCCCAGCAGCTTCTGATATTATTGCTGGAGCAATGAAGTATGGTAAGCAGACTATGACTATGGATGAGTCAGTTAGAGTTATCTTTAAAGGTCAACCTAAAGAAGGAATTACTGCTAGAGATTTAGTATCTACTTTGGTAGTTTATGCTGATAAGACTGTTGGTAAGGATGTTTACACTGGAAGAATTATCGAGATGGAAGGTGTAGAGTTCCTAGATGCTGATGAGAGATATATCTTAACAAATGCAGTAGCAGAAAGGAGTGCTTCTGCTGGTACTGTACCATCAGATGAAGTAACAATTGAAGCAATTAAGAAGAACTTAGATTACTTGAAATCTAGACCTGATGCTCAAAAGTCACCATCAGTAAAGGATACAATTAAAGCTATGGAAGAATATCTAGCTAACCCGGTTCTGCTTAAAGGTGATGAGGATGCTGATTATGCAGCTACTATCGAGATTCCTTTAGATGAGGTAAATGAGCCATTAGTAGCTAAGCCACACCATCCTGATAATGTAGCACCTTTATCAGAGATAGCTGGAATAGAGTTAGATGAAGTATTTATTGGTAGCTGTGTTGGTGGAGATTTAGAGAGTATTAGAGCAGCAGCTAGAATAGTAGAAGGATATAAGATACCTCATGAAGTTAACTTTGTAGTATGTCCTGCTTCAAGAGATATCTATAATGAGTTGGCTCAAGATGGTAGCCTTGCTAAATTAACAGCAGCTGGAGCTACTATTACTATGCCTGGTTGTGGACTATGTATGGGTAATAAGCGTAGAATTGGTGCAGGATCAACTGCATTAACAACTACAACAAGAAATTATCAATCTAGAATTGGACCAGCTGATTCTCAAACCTACTTAGGTAGTGCCCATGTAGCAGCTATGGCAGCTATTTTAGGTAAATTTCCTACAGTAGAAGAGTACTTTGATATGTTTAAGTAAGCTTTAGCTTAAAAGTAGATTTAAGCCCCTCTTGTAAACAAGAGGGGCTTTGACTTATGTAGAGATTTTGGAATTAGTATAAATTCAGATAATAGATATATATTGTGATAATTTTTGTGTTTACAGTTAAGGTGTTTATATGTGAAAAGAATTAGCCCTAAAGGATAAGTTCAACTAAAGTTCAATAAGAAAAAACACTTGTTTCACTAAGTTTTCTTTATATTTGAACGAAGCAAGTATTCTAAATAGATATTAATAACAATGTAATCTTTGAATTAGAACTCTAAGATTTATTGATTTCAATAAATTTTGATTGCATAGTGAGTGGGCTCCACTACGAAGAGTCTTGCTCTAGGTTTACCACGAAGGGTTTGGTTTTTAAACCTGTAGGTAGATTCGTAGGTTAATTCTTTTCTAGGATTTTTGCTTGTTTTTGTGGCAATGAGCTTTGAAGGAAGAGTTATTTCTTCCTGAATGATGCCTTTGGGTACAAAAGTAAACCGCCCTTAGGCAGAACCTAAAAATTTGTCTACTTTTTAAAAAGTAAAACTGTTGCAATATCCCCATATTTCCCTTATGTATTAAAATATAATAATTATAATTATAGGGTAAAATTAATATTAATAGACAGCTTGAAGATTATAGTTTAAAATAATACAAAAGGAGTGCAGGGATGTTAAAAGAGAAGGTTACAATAGTTACTGGAGCAGGAAGTGGTTTGGGTAGAGCTATGACACTTTTGTTTGCTAAAGAGGGTGCTAAAGTTATATTGGTTGTAAGAAGAGCAGATAAGCTAGAAGAAACAGCTGACTTGATTAGAGAAGATGAGGGCTATGTGGATGTATTTATTGCTGATATTAGTGTCTATGAGGAAGTAAAGAGACTATTTAGATTTGTGAAGGCAGAATATTATCGGGTTGATATTCTAGTTAATAATGCTGAAGTAGGTCACTTTGGGGAATTAGATGATTTGTCATTAGAGGATATTAATCAGATGATAGATACTAATTTAAAAGGAACTATATTTTGTAGCCAACAGGCTTTAAAGCTGATGAAGGAAGAAGAGAGAGGACAGATTATTAATATTATCTCTACAGCAGGTAAAAGAGGAAAAGCCAAAGAGAGTGTATATTCTGCTAGTAAATTTGGGGTGAGTGGATTTACTAAGAGTCTACAGCAAGACTTAAAAGGGAGTAAGATTAAGGTAATTGGAATTTATATGGGAGAAATAGCAACACCTTTCTGGGAAGACATTAGAGATGATACTACATCTTTTATGCCTCCTGAGGATGTAGCTAGGGTTGTTTTGGATGTTTTAAATAAGCCTGAAGGGATTGTTATTATCTGAGGTGGTTATAGATAGAAAGTGAGGCACTTTCTATCTTTGTATATAGTGATTTACACAAAAAGTCTTGTATATCACAATATAATGTAATTTTAATTAAGGTAATTTTGGCTTTAGTTTAAGTAAAGCTATGAATCTTGTATCTAGTTGGACTTAGACTAAAGTTTAATTTAAAATTACAGTGCGATTAACTCTAAGTCTTTAGGTAAATCAGCTAGGTTTATAATCAATTTTTTATCATTATTATTATGCTCTAGCTGACAGATGAAGCTGCAACCATTATCAAAGTTTAGTCCAAGGGTATTATTATCATAGTTAATTTCCAGTTTACTTGGAAGGCTTAATTTATTAAATCCAACTACCATAAGCTCTGGCAAAGTAACTATTCTATAAGAGGATTCAATACCAGTAATTAGCTTAAATATCTGACGGATATGTTGTTCATCATTAATTTGAACCAATAATTCCGCCATGTCATACAGAATGTTTTTTGAATTATTCAATATATCCCTAAATTGAGCAAGTAAATAATTATTACTCTTTATTTGATTTTTAGGTTGATTGAGCTTTAATTCTTTAAGGTTATTCATCTCTTTTTGGATGATTAGATATAAATCATCAACTTGAGTTCCTTCATAAAAGGTAATTCTTATATTGGTACTAGCCTGTTTATTATTAGAATCAGCTACTCTATCTATAATAATTTTAGTCAGATTATCAGAGAATAGTTTGGTTTTAACCCAAGCTAAGACTTTATTAGCAAATTGATAGTAACCCTTTTTTAGAGATTCAGGTAATTCTTCAAAGTTACTTAAATCTCTTTGATGTATTATTTTACTGCGGTTTGTAAATTGTAAGATGATATTATTATTTTTAATTAACTCTTTGAATCTATGACAGATAATAAAGCTTAGTAGAGGTATCTCAAAGGGAGCTTGTTTTTTTTCTATTAAATCTAATAACTTAATTAAGCTCTTACTCTGTAGAGAATAATTATTGTTATCTTTAATAAGTAAGTTATTAGTATTCAATTCTTTGAGATAATCTTGTAAAAAATTTTTATTTACCTCAAAGTCTTCAGTTAAATCTTTGAGTTTATAATAACAGATCACAGTTAACTCCTCCTCTATGATAGATTACTGCTTACAGGAGATTTATAATTCAATTATATTAAGATTCTTTAGAAAAACAATATAATATATGTAGTTACTGATTCCATTATGAGATTGTTTTATCAATTAAAATTTAGAAAGGGTGGTTAAAGTGAATTTTTCTACAGTATTTAATCAGACGTTAATTCTGTTTTTTCTTCTTTTATCAGGTTTTGTTATTAAAAGACTAAAGGTTGTTGATGATCATCTTAGTAAGAATTTAACTAATGTTATTATCTATTTAACTTTACCGGCTTTAATTATTGATTCTATGAATTATGATTTTACTTTAGAACGTTTAAGTAATCTAAGAAATGTATTTATAATAACTTTGGGTATCTATATAATTATGATTTTATTCTCTTATTTAGTGATTCGTTTTTTGCCAACTACAGATAAAGAGCGCGATATCTTTCAATTTATCTTAATATTTTCTAATGCAGGGTTTATGGGTTATCCTGTAGTTGACGTTATCTTTGGTTCTGAAGGATTATTTTTAGCAGCAATTTATAATCTAGTCTTTAATGTATTAATCTGGACTTTAGGGGTAATGATTATGAGTCGTAGCCATCAGGAAGATAAAGGGATTAATTTTGATGAGCTATTCAATCCTGGAATTATATCTGTAGGAATTGGCTTCTTATTATTTGTATTTTCAATTAAGTTACCTGTATCTATTTCAGAGACCTTAGAGATATTAGGACATTCTACGACACCTTTATCGATGTTAGTGGTAGGTTCTATTTTGGCGCAGGTTAAGGTGACAGATATCTTTTATAATTGGAAGCTGTGGGTTATTAGTTTAATTAGATTAATTATATTGCCTATTGGTGTACTAGCTATCTTAAAAGCATTACCTATAGAATTAAATTCATTGGTTTTAGGTGTATCAGTAATCTTAACTGGGATGCCTGCTGCTGCTAATACGGCTATCTTTGCTCAAGAGTTTGGTGGTGATGCTGCTTTAGCTTCTGAAGGGGTATTTCTAAGTACATTGTTATCAGTTTTAACTATCCCCTTAATAGTATATCTATTGTAGTCTAGTAAAGGGGGATTATACTTTGTTAAATAAAGATAGGTTGGATACTTATTTATTATAATTGCTATGTTAGTCTGGGGGAGTATTGGATTGTTTGTACGTTGGATTCCTTATCTTTCAGAGATAATCGTTTTCTATAGAGTATCTTTTGCTTTCTGATCTTTATTACTTATATCAGTTTATAAAAATAAGTTAATGATATCTTTAAAAGGGAATAATAAATATTTGGTAGTAGCTTCTGGAATAGTGCTATCTCTTAACTGGTTATTCTTCTTCCAAGCAATTGAGAATACAAGTGTTGCTAATGCTACTTTAAGTTATTATACTTCACCAGCTTTGGTTGTGTTACTATCAATTTTGTTTTTAAAAGAGAGGTTAAATATGAGGGGGGCTATATCTTTAAGCTTAGGAGTATTGGGGATATTTATTATGATTTTAGGTCCTAATAAGGATATAGACTCAGAAGGTATAACAGGAATAATCTATGGTTTAATTCAAGTTATTTCTTCTTAATTTACAAACTGCCAATTTTGGCCTGCTTCAACCCCAACTTAATAATGGAATAATTCCCATCTTAAAAGGAAGTTCTTTTTTTTGAGCTACTTAGGTATCTGTACTATGATGGGAATGTATATTCCTATTTGTAATAAAGTAGAGAATGGTTTATTAGCGAAGTTTGTTGCTAGCGGTATAGGTTCTTTTATAGTAGTATTACTACTTATAAGTATAGTTGCAAACTTTGGAATTCAACTCTCAAAAAATGCGCCTTTTATTAGTTTGCAGTTTATGAGAATAATAAAAATAGGAGATTTCCTACAGTGTTTAGAAATATTATGGGTAATAATGAGTATGGGAGCAGGAATAATGACAGTAGCTAACTTAATATGGGCCAGTAGTTTGGGAATAGCTCAAATTACAAAAGCAGACACTTATAAGCCATTTATTTTACCAGTTATATTAATCTCTTTACCTATCCATCAATTCCGACAATTTTAACAATTATAGAAATCTTTCTTTTTGCTATGGTTTTATTGCTAAATAAAACAGGCAAGATTTAACTGTTAAACATTTGCTTTATTTAGAATTAAAAAAACTCTAATTACATATCCTAACCTTGAAAAGGAGGATGATAATTAATATGCAAATCAGAGATATTATGACTAGTGATGTATCCACTGTTGCTCCTAACTCTACTGTAAATGAAGCAGCACAGATTATGAAAAATCTTAATGTAGGTGCTGTTCCAGTTACTAATGGAGCTCAACCTGTAGGTATTATCACAGATCGTGACATTGCTATACGTAATACTGCTGTAAATGGAAATGCTAATGATCAAGTACAAAATTGTATGTCTAGTAATTTGGTTTATGGTAATCCTGAAATGAGTGTAGAGGAGGCTGCTCAGCTGATGGCAGAAAACCAAATTAGACGATTACCAATTGTTGAGAATGGAAACCTAGTGGGTATTGTTGCTTTAGGAGATTTAGCTGTACAAGATAAGAGTGATATGGAAGCAGGTAATGCATTATCAAGTATTTCTGTTCCAAGTAAACCTCAGAAATAGTATATTTAACTTAAACCCCTACTTGTACAAGTAGGGGTTTTTTTAAGTTGTAATAAATAATTAATTGACAAATCATTTTAATTCTTATAATCTAAAGTTTAAAGTCAAGCAATTCCGCCTAAGGGCGGGTTACGTTTTTCATTGATGAAAATCTAGCCAAACCTACGAGTTTTACCTTCAGGGGTTATAAAGCAACCCTTTCGTGGCAAGGGCAGCCCAGAACAAAAACTCTTCGTGGTAAACCCAATCAAGAAGAAAATGTACCTACGAGTCTAACCTACGGGTTTAAAAAGCAAACCCTTCGTGGTAAACCCGATCAAGACTTTCCGTGGCAAAGCCCACTAACTTAGCCACCAAAGTGCTAATTATTATCATTAATCATATTCCTTATTTAAAATTTGATTAGACTCTAAATTTCAGCTCAATTTTTATTTCATTCAAACAGAAATTTTCTTCGGTTTTTAAAGACCTTAACTGTACACTGTAAACTATAATAAAGGAGTTATCAATATGAAAACCTTACTTACTACATTAAATTCTAAATACATACATTCATCCCTAGCTTTAAGATATATCAAAAGCTATTGTGAGGATGACTTTGATATTATTTTAGAGGAGTATACAATTAATCAGCATAGTGATGATGTTGTAGCTGAGCTTTATCGGCAGCAGGCTGATATTATTGCATTTTCTTGTTATATCTGGAATATAGAACAGATTTTAGAGGTTGTCAGCCTTTTAAAGAAGGTACAGCCAGAAGTAAAGATTTTATTGGGAGGACCAGAGGTATCCTTTGACCCAGTTAAAACAATGGAAGAGAACTATGCAGTTGATTATATTATCTGTGGTGAGGGCGAGATTACCTTTAAAGAGTTTTTGGACAAGTTAAGTAAAGATGGAGATTTAGCTACAGTAAAAGGTTTAGTTTATAGAGAAGATGATAAGATTATCAAGAATAATCCTCGTCCCGTAATCGATGATCTAGACGAGATACCTTCTCCATATAAGAGTATGGAAGGGTTAGAGAATAAAATAATCTACTTTGAATCTAATCGTGGATGCCCTTTTAACTGCCAATATTGCTTGTCATCCACCTTATCTTCAGTGAGATATTTTTCTTTAGAGAGGGTAAAAAGAGAGTTGTTGAAATTTATCAAGGCTAAGGTTAAACAGGTTAAGTTTGTTGATAGAACCTTTAACTGTAATCAAAGCCGGGCTTTAGAGATTTTTAAGTTCTTATTAGAGAATAAGCCCGATGACCATGAGATGAACTTCCATTTTGAAATAACAGCAGATTTATTGAGTGATGAAGTAATTGAGTTTTTAGCTAAGGTACCTAAGGGATACTTCCAGTTTGAGATTGGTGTACAGTCTACCAATTTAGAAACCTTAGAGTTAATTGATCGGAAGATGAATTTTGAACGATTAAGTGAAGTGGTTAAAAGACTATTTGAACCTGAGAATATTCACTTACACTTGGATTTAATTGCTGGATTACCAAAAGAGGATTATCAGAGTTTTAGAAATTCTTTTAATGATGTCTATAACCTTAGGCCAGGAAGATTGCAGCTAGGATTTTTAAAGTTAATTAAGGGCTCTGGCTTACGTGTAAGAGAGAGAGAGTATGAATATGTTTATACTCCAATGCCACCTTATGAAGTCTTAGCAAGTAAAGAGCTAAGTTATAGTCAGATGTTAAAATTGAAGATGATAGAAGAGGTATTAGAGACATTTGGCAATTCCCATCACTTTGATTATAGTATTGAATTTATTGAAAAAAACTTTTATGATACCCCTTTTGATATGTATGAATCTTTGGCTGAATTTTGGGAGAAGAAGGGATATTATAGATATTCTCATAAGCTAGAGAGTTTATATGAGTACTTACAGGAATTTTATCGAGAATATTGTCAGGCTAAAGAGGATCTTTTTGATGAGCTATTAAAATTTGATCTATTATTAGGAAGAAGGAAGGTAGATCTGCCAGATTTCTTAAATAAATATGAGATTGAAGATTATAAATCTAAATTTAAAGATTTTGTCAATGATGAACAGATGATTAAAGAACATCTACCAGAGCTAATTGACTTAAGCTCTAGACAGATACAACGGCAGATTCAGATTGAGACCTTTAAGTACAATATTTTAAATGTTATTGATGGCTTTACTGTAGATGTAGAAGAAGATTATACAGTAATTCTCTTTAATTATTATAATGAGTCAACTTTATTTAATAAAGCGCTGTTTAAAGAGATTAAGATTTAATATTTCTAGTAATATATATTAATAGGAAAAATTGTAATAGTGATGATGTAGAATATTAGTATAAGTGTGAGTAGAACTTGATACAAGATACTCACACTTATTTTGTTTGTGATAGGATAGTAACTAAATTTGTAGAATAAAGCATTATATTATTTTATATAATTTTTTAATAAATATCTATATCTTGGAGGATTTATAGATTAATAATAGAATAATATTAAGTAAAAGATGAATTCTGAAATTGGTAGCAGAAGTTAAATTTTATTAGTATATAGTCTTATAATTTAATAAAGAATGATGGGTTTTAGTTCTGCTTATAAGATTTCTTGATTTAACATAATAAAATTTTTTATAATAATTTAGCTTACTTTAGGTAATTTATTTGTAGAGGATTTTCTTATATGATAATTTGTGATAGCTATGTTAGTTTTATCATCAGTCTTTTAAATCAAGGTTTAAAAGTATAGAAAGCAGATAGTTGTAAGAATTAGTGAGTTTAATAGGATTTTAATGGACTAGACCGACAGATCTTATAAAATTAATATAAAGGAAGGGTAAATTATGAATAAATTAAAACAACTTATAAAGAAGTTGAAGATAAAGGATAATAAAATTGTCAAAAGCTTAGTAAATTATTTGACCAAGATATTAGCTAGTACGACAATTGTTAGACAGGTTCAAGTAGGATTTCTGTTATTGATAATAGTTAGTCTATTAACGGGAGGAATAATTTGGTACAACACAAATCAGATTAGTCAAAGAGTTAATGAAATAGAAGACGATGTAATACCTGTTGTTAAATTAAATTCTCAAATTTCTAAAGAATCGATGATAAAACAGATTAATATTTATCGCTGGTATATTGATTTAATGGGTACTAATACTTTAAAATTATTTAACGATAATGGGCTTCTAGAGAAATATGTTAATGAGTTGGGAGAACATATAAAAGACGAAGAGATGAAAGATAAGTTAGATAAGATTGCTGCTTTGAATTCAGAATTTAAGGCTAAAACTGATGAGTTGATAATTAGTGACAAGCTAGAGAATCAAAGAAAGATGCAATTAAAAACGATAGATGGTCAACTTATGTTAGGTATGAATATAGCTAATAATGATTTAAACAAGATGGTTTGGAATAAGTTGGATGAAAATATTAGAAAGGTTATAGATTATGCTGATGGTATAAAAAAGAGGGTAATCGTAATAGTGATGTTGAGTCTTTTTATTGGAGTTATATTAGGAGTTGTTATCTCTTATGGGGTTAGCAATTTAACTGCTATAATTAAGAAAAGGACAAAAGATGCTGCTAGTAAAGTAAAGACTGTAACTGATACATCTCAAGAGATGGAAGCGATTGCTGATGAGGTCGATAATGAGATTACTCAAGCTTTTGCTGTGATTAAAGATTTAATTTCTGGAAATGTCGAAGTAGCTACAGCTGTAGAAAAAGTAACAGTATCTTTACAAGAGGTGCAAGGAGGGGTTAACAAATTATCTCAACAGGCTAAGCTGATTTCCAATGCAGGTAAAGATACTTATCAGAGTATAGAGAATACAAGTCAGAAGATAGAGTCAGGAACTAGAATTGTTCATAAAACTGCTGATACAATGCAAGAGTTAAGAAGAAGTGCTGATAAGATAGGAAAAATCTCTGATAGGATTATGCAAATCACAGATCAGACGAATTTATTGGCTCTAAATGCTGCTATTGAAGCTGCAAGGGCTGGTGAGCATGGCAGAGGATTTGCTGTGGTAGCAGAAGAGATTAAGGCATTAGCAACTGAAAGTATAGAGGCTACCAAAGAGGTTAAAGGTATTACTCAAGAGATTGAAGGGGTTGTAGAAGCCGCTGTTGCTGTAATGAGTAAGTCTAAAGATAGCTCTCAGGAGAGCATTATAGATATTTTTGATGAAATCAATAGATTGTCAAATCAAGTTGAAGAGAAGATGAAAGCGGTGATGTCTTCTTCTGAAAATCAGGTTATCTCTAGTGAACAACTCAGCTCAGTAGTTGAAGAGATTTCAGCTTCTAGTGAAGAGGTCTCTGCTCAAACTGAAGAGACTTTAAATTCAGCTGAAAAGATAAAGGATTTAATGACTGAGGTAACTCACGCAATTACTAATTTATACTTTAAGATTAAAGAAGGGTCGGAAGTTTCTCAAGAACAATTAGAGGCTATCAATCAGGTAGTAGAAGCTAACAATAGATTGAAAAAATAATCTGTTATATTTGGGTTAAGTTATTGAAATAAAGTTTTAAAGTAGATATAATTTATAATAAGGTTACAATAGAATATAAAGCTAGGGGTGCCTAAGTTATAGGCTGAGAGGAGATTTATCCGATACCTAAGTGCTTCTAAAACTCCCACTTCTACTAAGTGGAAGATAAAGAAGCACTATGGTCCTGGATTGGTTCTACTAAGTTTCAATGGGAGATAAAAAACTCCCCCTGAAACTAAGAACTCACTTTATCTCCAACTCTTCAACCTGATCTGGTTAATACCAGCGTAGGGAAGCGGATTTAGATAGATAAGCTTAATAATAGAATTAGGCTTTTTACTAAAAAATGCTCCCTATGTAGGGAGCATTTTTATTTTATAAGGGAGGGAAAGGATGAAGATAAAGATAAATGGTCAAGTAGAGACTTTAGAGCAGAAAGTAAAACTGACAGAATTTCTAGAATGCAAAGGTCTTGAATTGGACCGCTTAGTAATTGAGTACAACAAGAGAGTTGTTGGTAGAGAAGAGTGGGAAGATATTATTTTAAAGGATCAAGATAGTTTAGAGGTTCTTAGATTTGTAGGAGGTGGGTGAAATAATGGAAGATAAATTAATAATTGGTGGAGTAGAGTTAGAAAGTAGATTGTTCACTGGAACAGGTAAATTTCCTAGTAAGGAGGTTATTAGAGAGACTTTAGAAGCATCTAACTCTCAAGTAGTGACCATGGCTTTGCGTAGAGTTGATTTTGATAATCCAGAAGAGAATGTGATTAATTATATTCCAGATAACTTTACTTTGTTACCTAATACTTCTGGAGCTAGAACGGCTGAGGAAGTAGTAAGAATAGCTAGAATTGCTAAGGCAGCAGGTTGTGGAAACTGGATAAAGATTGAGGCGATTTCTGATAATAAGTATCTAATGCCAGATAACCAAGAGACGATTAAAGCAACAGAGATTTTGGCTAAAGAAGGCTTTGTTGTACTTCCTTATGTTAGTCCAGATTTAATGGTAGCTAAGAGATTAGAAGAGGTAGGTGCAGCAGCAGTAATGCCTTTAGGGGCTCCAATTGGTTCTAATAGGGGTTTAAAGACTAAAGAGTTAATTAGAATCTTGATTGATGAAATTAATCTACCAATAATTGTAGATGCTGGTATAGGAAAGCCTTCCCATGCTGCTGAAGCGATGGAGATGGGGGCAGATGCAGTACTGGTTAATACAGCTATTGCTACAGCTAGTGATCCAGTGAAGATGGCACAAGCCTTTGATTATGCAGTTCAAGCAGGAAGAATAGCCTATCTAGCTGGATTAGGAGCAGTCAAAGATTATGCTTCAGCTTCATCACCATTAACAGGATTCTTAAAAGGAGAGTAGTCATGAGTTTTTATGAAGAATATAAAAGAGTAAAAAATATTGATTTCTATAGTTTTTTTGCTCAAGTTACTAAATATGATGTAGAGAAGGTCTTAGCTAAGGATAGATTGAGAGAGGAAGACTTTTTAGTCTTATTATCACCAGTAGCCAGTGATTATTTAGAAGAGATGGCTCAGAAGGCTCATAAATTAACAGTTCAGAACTTTGGTAAGGTTATCTTCTTATATGTTCCCCTTTATTTGGCTAATTATTGTGTTAACCAATGTGCTTATTGTGGCTTTAGTGTTAAGAATGGATTTAAAAGGAATAAGTTAACTATAAATCAGGTTGAAGAAGAGGCTAAGGCTATTATGGATAAAGGGATTAAAGATTTAGTAGTGCTAACAGGTGAATCAAGAAAGCATAGTCCAGTTTCATATATCAAAGACTCTATAAAGATTTTAACAGAATACTTCTCTTCTATTGCTATTGAGGTTTATCCAATGAAGACTGAAGAGTATAAGGAATTAGTAGAAGCTGGGGTTGATGGACTAACAATCTACCAAGAGGCTTATAATGAAGAGATTTATGATGAGGTACATATTACAGGACCTAAGAAAAACTACCGCTTTAGATTAGATGCTCCAGAACGGGGCTGTCAAGCAGGGATGAGACGGGTCAATATTGGTCCGTTATTAGGGCTTGATGATTGGAGAAAAGAGGCCTTTTTTGCTGGCTTACATGCTAATTATCTTCAGAATAATTATATGGATACTGAGATTAGTCTTTCTTTGCCAAGGTTACGCCCCCATTTAGGTTCTTTTCAATCAAATTCCATTGTAGATGATCTTGCCTTGGTACAGATTATTCTAGCTTATAGATTATTTTTACCACGTGTAGGAATCAGCTTATCTACTAGAGAGAGTGATAAGTTAAGAGACAATCTATTACCTTTAGGTATTACTAAGATGTCAGCAGAGTCTTCAACAGCCGTTGGTGGATATGCTAAGGATAAAGGGGTAAAACAATTTGATATCTCTGATGAAAGAACCGTTGCAGAGATAAAGGAGTTATTGTTAAATAGAGGTTATCAACCTGTCTTTAAGGATTGGCAACAATTATAAAGCCATTAATAATGTGTAATGAATAATTATTAACTATATAGGACAAGAAAAAGAAATGAAATAGTTAGCCACAGATTAGTATAAATGAAATACAGATAAAAGATTAACAAAAAATATAATTATTATTTGGTTTTAATCCGTGAAAATCTGTGCTTATCCGTGGCAAAAAATTTTTATTCTTTAATTAAATTTATAATTACTAATCTAAAATATTTAGATGTTATTATATATTAATTAAGTCAGTATGGGGGGCTTTAATTAAATGAATGACTTTGAAAAGGCAGTGGTAGGTTATATTGGAGAAGAAAATTTAAATAAATTACAGTCAGTTAAGGTAGGAATCGGTGGAGCAGGAGGACTTGGTTCTAACTGTGCCTTTAATTTAGTAAGAAGTGGCTTTAAGAACTTTGTTATTGTAGACTTTGATAAGGTCGAGTACCCTAATTTAAATCGCCAATTCTATTTTACTGAGCAAGTAAGTCAGGCAAAGGTATTGGCTTTAAAGGAGAATCTTCTAAAGATCAATCCTGATTTAGAGTTTGAAGCTATAGTAAAGCGAGTAAACAGTGATAATATTAGTCAATTCTTCGATGATTGTGATATTATAGTAGAGGCCTTTGATGAAGTAAAGAGTAAGAAGATGATAGTAGATGAGTATATCAATTCAGATAAATTTCTAGTCTTTGCTTCAGGCTTGGCTGGCTGGGGAAATACTGATAAAATTCAGACTAAGAGATTTAATGATAATTTTTATATAGTAGGAGATTTTATTACTGAGGTGAGTGATGATAATCCTCCCTTATCTCCTAGGGTTAATATAGTAGCAGCTAAACAGGCCGATTTGATTTTAGAGGCTGTATTGGAGGGAAGGGTATGAATAAGCAAGAGAGGTTAACTACTGATTTATACTGTATTACTGCTGAAAAGTTTTCTTTAGGAAGAAGCAATATTGAGGTAGTAGAGGAGATGATCGCTGCTGAAGTTAAGGTTATTCAGTATCGAGAAAAAAAGAAGAAGATGCTTTATAAATATGAGGAGTGTAAGAAGTTAAGAGAGATGACTAGGAAAGCAGGGGTAACCTTTATCATTAATGATGATATCCATTTGGCTATGGCAATAGATGCAGATGGTGTGCATATCGGTCAAGAGGATTTACCTCTAGAAGAGGTGCGAAAGTTGCTTGGTGAAGATAAGATAATAGGTCTGTCAACCCATTCGCCGCAGCAGGCTGAAGATGCTGTCAAGAGAGGGGCAGACTATATTGGTGTAGGACCTATCTTCAAAACCTATACTAAAGAGGATGTCTGTGATCCTGTAGGTTTAGAATATTTAGAGTATGTTGCTAATAATTTTGAGATCCCTTTTGTAGCTATTGGTGGAATTAAAGAGCAGAATGTAGAGCAGATTATTAGTCTTGGTGCGAAATGTGTTTCTATGGTAACAGAGATAGTAGGAGCAGAAGATATTAGAGCTAAGATAGATAGTATTAGAAGTAGATTGTAGTTTATAGAGATTAATATAGTCACCCAACTTTAGGGTGAAATTTAAATTAAGTTTAAGTTTGATTACGGTAACGAGTGACGAGTAAAAAATAAAAATACAAGATTATTTATAGATTTTACTTTAGATTTTGATAGCTATATTAATAAACAACTGCATAAAGGGCTTATAAATCTACACCAGCTTAAATCCTGTTTATATTTATTTAATTTAATGATTATGATATTAATTATAATCAGCCATCCTTCTAGATTTAGTTTTTATTTATCTAGATGATGTCTGATTTTTTATTTTATCTAATCCAATTTCCTTTCAGAATTAAGCAAAATTATTATTAATCTTTTTCTAAGCATATTACAAAAAGAACTAAGTTTATTCTATTTATCTATCTGTTTGGTTTAATCAACGAATTGCAAAAGGAGTTGCTTTGTTGACTTTGCCAATTTGGGGTCTTATATCTGATTATTATTGAATCAATAAAAGATTACTAATGTTTGCTATTATAGGTATGATATTATTTGGCTTTTCTTTTTTATTAACTGATAATTTCTTAATAGTTATTTTGATTATGACCATCTTTTCAGTCTTTTGGAATCCGATCACACCTATCAACTTTATTAATGTAAATAGTGGCGATAGATTTAAGGCTACAGGGCAGAATCTATATGCTACTACTAGTGGTATTAGTGCTATATGTGCCAGCTTAATTGGTAGAGTTATTTATGATAAATTAGGAGGAAGTAACCTTTATCTATACCTTAGTCTAATAGCTTTGGTAACAGGTATAATTTATTTTATATTACTAAACAATAAAGAAGGAATTAAAGCATCTTAATTGGGGTCAGAGATTTATGAGCTTGCTAGGCAAGATAGATTAAAGTTATAGATGAAAATTAGGTATTTTATTTAAAATTACTTTTTATGGTGTCAAGAAATTTGATACAATAGAAAGGTATTAAGGTAGTGATTACTAACTTATTTTTCAAATACAAAGAATATAGGAGGTAAAGATAATGACAATAATAGAGAATGAATTAATTAGGGTTAAGATAGCTAGTCAGGGAGCAGAGATGACTAGTCTAGAGCTAAAAGAGGATAATCAAGAATATTTATGGAAGGCTGACCCAAAGTATTGGGGACGCCATGCACCAGTATTATTTCCGATTGTAGGTAAGGTAAAGAACGATCAGTATAAAGTAAATGATGAAATCTTCAATCTTACTCAACATGGATTTGCTAGAGACAATCAATTTGATTTAGTTGAGCAGGAGGAGCAAAGGGTAGTATACAGGTTAGTAAGTAACAAAGAGTTATTAAAGAAGTATCCTTATCAGTTTGAATTAGATATTGAGTATAAACTAGTAGCTAATAAGGTTGAGATTAGTTATTTTGTTAAAAATAAAGATAAGGAAACTATGTTTTTCTCTATAGGAGCTCATCCAGCCTTTAATTGGCCTTTAGAAGAAGGAGAGAATAAAGAGGACTATTATTTAGAGTTTGAAGAGGATAAAGAGCTAAGAGCTTATTTATTAGATGAAGGATTATTGAGTGATACCACTATAGAATTTTTAGCTAATAATAATATTAAACCTTTAGCTGAAGACTTATTTCAAAATGATGCTTTGATTCTAAAAGGTTTAAAATCAAAGTCAGTTTCATTAAAGAGCAAGAAGTCCAATAGAGAGGTTAAAGTAGAATTTGCTGGTTTTCCGTATATGGGTATTTGGTCACCACCAAGTGGAGCACCTTTTATCTGTATTGAGCCTTGGTATGGGGTTGCTGATCTGAAAGATTCTGATGGTAATTTGAAGACTAAAGAAGGGATCGAAGTTCTACAGCCTGGAGTAGAATTCTCTTGTACTTATAGTATAAGTATCAAGTAGCTATTGGTTTGTAGCTGTTAGCTTCTAGCAACTAATAAAAAAAGAAACTAGGTGATGACATGGCTAAATCTTATGTAGTAGGTGTTGATTTAGGTGGTACAAAGATTTTAACTGCTGTAGCAGACTTAGAGGGAAATATTATAGCTAAGTGTAAAGTAGCTACAGAAGCTAAGAAGGGTAAGGATAAAATCTTTAATAACATCAAAAAAACTATTTATAATGTTTTAGAAGAAGCAGAGATTGATATGAAAGCAGTTAAAGGAATTGGGTTAGGTAGTCCAGGTCCTTTAGATGTCAAAACGAGAGTAATTGTCAATCCTCCTAATTTAGATTTAGAGAATGTAGATGTCTTAGCAGAGTTAGCAGAGTTTAAAGTACCAGTATTTTTAGAGAATGATGCCAATGCTGCTACTTTAGCAGAGAAGTGGTTTGGAGCAGGAAAAGGTGTTAGTGACTTAATTTACATAACTATTAGTACTGGGATTGGTGCTGGAGTAATAATTAATAATGAGATTGTTCATGGAGCAAATAGTGGAGCAGGTGAAGTGGGACATGCTACTTTAGATCCCTATAGCGATTTGCAATGTGGTTGTGGTAACTATGGTTGTTTTGAGGTCTTAGCCTCTGGTACTGCCTTAGGTAGAATGGGTCAAGAGGCTGTACAGTCAGGTAAAGATACTTTAATTGCTGAATTGGTAGAGGATTTAGCAGAAATTAATGGTGCTACTGTTGCAGAGGCTGCTAGAAAGGGTGATCAGCTAGCTCAAGAGATAATTGATCAAATTATTTAGGTATAGGGTTGGCTAACTTAATTAATAATTTTAACCCTGAGAAGATTATTATTGGTGGTGGAGTTATTGCTTCTTGGGATTTATTTGAGGCTAAGGTGAAGGAGACTGTGAAGGTTAGAGCTTTAGATTTCTTAGCAGAAGGTACAACAATCACTACTGCTAAGTTAGGTAGTGATGTAGGAGTTAAGGGTGCAGTTGCTACTGCTTTAGTAAATTTGAATTTATTATAACAATATAGAAAGGATGAGAAAATAATGTATCCATTAAAGTTTGAGCCGATTTATAAGGAAAAGATCTGGGGAGGTAGGGCTTTAGAAGAGAAATTCTCTAGGAAATTACCAGCAGGGTCAATCGGAGAGAGCTGGGAGATAGCAGCCCATGAGAATGGTACAAGTGTAATTAGTAATGGTAATTTAGCAGGAAAAGGTTTAATGGAAGCAATTAAAGAAGAGAGAGAGAAGATTCTAGGGGTTGAAGCTAAAGAGGATTATTATGAAAAATTTCCTTTACTTATCAAAATCTTAGATGCTAATGATAAACTATCAGTACAGGTGCATCCAGATGATGAATATGCTCATCAGTATGAGAATGGAGAATTAGGGAAAACAGAGATGTGGTATGTGATTGATGCCCAAGAAGATGCTAAATTGGTCTATGGGGTTAAGCCTGAAGTAGATAAGGATGAGTTTGCTGCTTCTATCAAAGAGGGAAGATTAGAAGAGAACTTAATTGAGATTAATGTAGAGGCTGGAGATGTCCTTTATATGCCTTCAGGAACTGTCCATGCCATTGAGGAAGGGATCTTAATTGCAGAGATTCAGCAGAACTCTGATACTACTTATCGAGTTTATGATTGGAATCGAATGGGGCAAGATGGCAAGCCTCGTGAATTACATATTGAATCTGCCTTAGATGTAATTGAGTTTGGTGCAGAACCCGAAGATAAGGTAGTTGGTTTAGAGATAAAAGAGGATGGTTATGTTAGAACTATTCTAGTAGCTTGCCCTTACTTTACTACAGAAACTTTAGATATTACTGAAAAGTATAGTGCTGATACTAATCATGAGCGTTTTTATGTATTGATGGGATTAGAAGGTAAGGCAAAGCTTTCTTATGAAGGTGGAGAGATGGATCTAAAGGCAGGAGAAACTCTCTTATTACCAGCAGCCCTTGGTGAGTATGAACTTATTGGAGAGTGTAAGTTGATTAAATCTTATATTAGAGATTTAGCTGAATTAAAAGCAGAGCTAGAGGAATTAGGTTACTCTCAAGAAGAGATTAAACAGATTAAAGGTCTTTAAATATTGTTATTGATAATAGTTAAAATATAGGATAAAAGGAGGTGTTTATAATGAATTACCAAAGTAAATATCAAGCATGGTTAAATAATGATTATTTCGATCAAGAGACTAAAGAAGAGTTAGAAAAAATTAGTGGGAATGAAAAAGAGATTGAAGATAGATTTTATACCAGTTTAGACTTTGGAACTGGTGGATTAAGGGGAGTTATTGGTGCTGGAACCAATAGAATTAATAAATATGTAGTTAGAAAAGCTACTCAAGGATTAGCTAATTATATTACTGAAAATGGTGATAAATCTAAGGGAGTTGTAATCTCTCATGATTCTAGATATAAGTCTAGAGAATTTGCTATAGAAGCTGCATTGGTATTGGCAGCTAATGGGATTAAGGCTTATTTATTTGATGATTTACGTCCAACTCCAGAGCTTTCTTTTGCAGTTAGAGAGTTAGAAGCTACTGCTGGTATTATGCTGACAGCAAGCCATAATCCGCCAGAATATAGTGGTTACAAGGTATATTGGGAAGATGGAGGTCAGATTGTTCCACCTCATGATAAAGGTATTATTGCTGAAGTCAATGCTATTGAGAACTTTGAAGAGGTAAAGATTACTTCAGAAGAAGTAGCTAGAGAAGGAGGATTATTTGAGATTATTGACCCTGAAATGGATGATAAGTATATCAAAACTTTAAAGGATTTATCTTTAAATCCTGAAGTAATCAAAGAAGTAGCTGATGATTTCCATCTTGTTTATACTCCATTACATGGGACTGGTAATATGCTTGTAAAGAGAATTTTAAGGGAATTAGGTTTTAAGAACTTACATGTGGTTAAGGAACAAGAAGCACCAGACCCAGAATTTCCTACAGTAGCTTATCCTAATCCAGAGGAGCCTAATGTTTTTGAGATGGGGATTAAATTAGCTGATCAAACAGATGCCCAATTGGTTATGGCTAATGACCCTGATGCCGATAGGGTAGGTATTGCTGTCAAGGATACTGATGATAATTGGGTCTTTTTAAATGGGAATGAAGTTGGAATATTATTGACTGAATACATAGTGAAATCTTTAGATGAGATTCCTGATAATGCTGTGGTTATCAAAACTGTTGTAACAACTGAAATGATTAATCCTATTGCTAAAAAATATAATCTTGATGTAATGGATACCTTAACAGGATTTAAATATATTGGTGAAAAGATTAGAGAGTTTGAAGAAGGAAAGTATGATAAAGAATATTTATTTGGTTTTGAGGAAAGTTATGGTTATTTATATGGGACTCATGCTCGCGATAAAGATGCTATAGTAGCAACAATGTTAATTGCTGAGATGGCAGCTTATTATCAATCTCAAGATAGTTCACTTTATCAAGAGTTGATGAGAATGTATGAGGAGTATGGCTATTATAAAGCAGATTTAGAAGCAATTAAGATGCCAGGAAAAGCAGGAAAGGAAAAGATTGCTTCTTTATTAAAATCTCTGCGTGAAAATAGTCCAGCAGAAATCAATGGCCAGAAGGTAGTAGTTATCAAGGATTATTTGGTTAGCAGAGAATATGATATAATTACTGGAGAAGAGAAGACTATCGATTTGCCAGAATCCAACGTATTACAATTCTTATTAGAAGATGATAGCTTAGTAACAGTTAGACCATCTGGTACAGAACCGAAAATTAAATTCTACTTCTCTGTTGTAGCAGATAGTAATTTAGCTGCTGATGAGAAATTATCTAATTTAAAAGAAGCTGTAATGGAGTTAATTAAATAATACAATACTAATGGCGGGCAACTAGCTCGCCTTTTTAATAAGTGATGAGTGAATAGTGATAAGAACAGACTTTTTACTCATTTAAATATGTCTTTAGAGAGATATTAAGACAATAACGAGAGAAGGTTTTTACTCGTTACCCGTTACTTGTCACTGATTACTAAAGTGTCTCAATATACCACTAATATTTCATTTTGAATTCACATACCTATATAATTGAGGAAGTTATTTGTAAAGAGTTTCCGTATTAAAGTGGAAGGTATTATGGCTTTTGAAGCCTAGGAAAGCAAGGGTTTATGTAGTATAATAAGATTAAGGTTAAAGAAGATAGTTAACTAATTTCCTCATTAGTGGGGTTTTTCCGGAAATAATAGTGGAAAACTACAACAAATAATAAGGTGATAAAGATGCTAGCATTACCAAATGAAAGAAGTACTAAGATATTGTCGATTTTATTAGATCAAGAAGAGGCAATCACTATCAAAGACTTAGCTAAGGAGTTTGAAGTATCTGCTAGGACAATTAGAAGTGATCTAAAGAAGCTGGAAGATGTCTTGAATAATGATGAAATTAAGTTGATTAAGAAACCTAGAGTAGGAATCTGGCTAGAGGTTGATCCTGAATATAAGAATAAATTAAAGAATGAACTCTTTAGTTCTGAAAGTTATAGAGATCCTTTTTCTTCAGAAACTAGACAGAAGTATATTCTAAAATGCTTATTGCAATCTGAAAACAAGTATACAATGAAAAGTTTAGGAGAAGAGTTATATGTTAGTAGAACTACTATTTATAATGATTTAGAAGATGTGGAAAAGTGGTTGAATAAATATGATTTGCTTTTAGAGAGAAAGCAGAATTATGGAGTTGAAGTTAAAGGGGAAGAGAAGAATTGGAGAAGAGCAGTAGCTGATCTGTTGGCGCAATTTAAAGATAACCAAGAATTAAAAGCGATGTTAGAAGATGTAACTGATCCAATAATAATAGATAGTAGAATAGATAATAAAACTTATCAACAATTACGAGAACTTTTTAATAATATTAATTTTCGAAAGATTGAGAATGTTTTAGGGGAGATAGAAAGAGACCTAAAATTTATATTTACTGACGAAGCTTTTGTAGGGTTAGTTATTCACATTGCTATTAGCTTAAAGAGGTTAAGCAAAGGAAAAGATATTAAAATGGAAAAGGAGCAGTTAAATTCCTTAAAAAAGACAGAAGAGTTTGAAATTGCCAAGGTAATAGCTAAGAATTTAGAAGAAGAGTTGGATGTACAGATACCAGAAGCTGAATTAGGTTATATCTCTCTTCATATTTTAGGCTCTAAAGTACAACAGAACATTATTAGTAAAGATATAAATGATGTTTTAGAGAATACAGACCAGAAGGTAATTGAAATTGCTAAGGATATTATTTATATGGCAGGTGATGTGCTAGGTGCTAATTTAAGCGAGGATGAACAGTTATTATTAGGACTAGTTTTACATTTAAGACCTGCTATTAATCGCTTAAAATATGGAATGAGCCTTAGAAATCCAATTTTAGATGAAATCAAGAATAATTATCCTAGTATCTTTGGAGCTGCTTGGGCTACTAGTATAGTATTTGAAAAGCATTTAGGCATTAAAGTCAATGAAGAAGAGATTGGATATATAGCATTACACTTAGGTGCTGCTTTAGAAAGGGTTAGTAATAAGATTAAAGTGATTATTGTATGTAGTAGTGGAGTTGGTACTTCTCAATTGCTAGCAACTAGATTAAGAAAGAGATTATCTGGAATAGAGATATTAGATTTAATGTCAGTACATGAATTGAAGAATAGAGAATTAGAAGATGTAGATATAGTTATTAGTACTATTCCGATAAGTGATATTTCTAAACCTGTGGTACAAGTTAGTGTTTTATTGACAGAAAATGATATTAACTTAATTAAAAGTAAAATCAATTATTTAATTCAAGATAAAGAAAATGAAAAGTTGAAATTAGAACAAGTGTCTAATGAGATTAAAGAGTTGTTTGATGATGAACTAATCTATATAAATTTAGATTTAGATTCAAAAGAAGAGATTATTAAAAGGCTGAGCACTGAACTTTTAAATAAAGAACTAGTTGAAGAAGAGTTTATAGATTCAGCATTAGAGAGGGAAAAGATAACATCCACTGCTGTAGGCAATGAAGTTGCTATTCCTCATGGTAGAGATAGTTATGTTTTAAAATCTAAGATAGCTGTAGCTACTTTAGATAACCCAATAAAATGGGGAAATGAAAAAGTAAGTATTATTCTCTTACTGGCTTTGGAAAAAGAAAAATCTAAGAATTTCTTCAGATATTTTCATAGAATTCTTGATGATAAACAAGTATTAGAAGCAATTAAAAGAGCTACTACAAAAGAAGATATAAAAAACTTATTATTTAAGAGGTGATAGAGATGAGTTCTTTAATAAATGAAGATTTAATTGTCCTTGATATGGAAGGAGAAGATAGAGATAGTATAATCAAATCATTAGGTGAATTGATTGATAGAAATGGTAATTTGAATTCAATAGATGAATATCTTCAAACTGTATTTGAGAGAGAAGCAAAGTCAAGTACAGGGGTTGGGTATGAAATTGCTATACCTCATGGTAAATCTGAGGGAGTTGACAAGCCAGCAATAGCTTTTGCAAGGCTTAAAGAAGCAGTAGAATGGGAGTCCTTTGATGACAAACCAGTAAAATTGGTATTTTTATTGGCTGTTCCAGATAAGAGCGAGACAAACGAGCATTTAAAGATCTTATCAACTTTATCTAGAAATTTGTTAAATGAAGAGTTTAAAGATAGTTTAATGTCTGCTCAAAATGCAGAGGATGTTAATGATACTTTATCTAAATTGTTTCAACAATAAATAATTAAAGGGAGTGGTATAAATGAAGATTTTAGCAGTTACAGCATGCCCTACAGGAGTAGCACATACCTATTTGGCAGCAGAGTCATTAGAAAAGAGTGCTAAGAAAAAAGGAGTAGAGATTAAGGTAGAGACACAAGGTTCAATTGGTATTGAAAACCAGATTACTGAAGAGGATGTAAAAGAGGCTGTAGCAGTAATAATAGCAGCAGATGTTAATATTTCTAAACCAGAAAGGTTTAAAAGTATGCCAAAGTTAAAACTTGATGTCCAAAAAGCGATTAAGCATTCTGATCAAATTATTGATAAGATAATTCAAGAGTTTGAAGAATAAAATTTTGAGGATTTTATAATATAATATCTGTTTTTTTAAGAATAAGTAATATAGTAATTATGAAATCCTCTATATAATTGTTAACTAGGCTATTGAACAAATTAGAAAATATTTAATAAAAATAAGTGATATTGATATATTTAATAAGGTTATAAGGTTAAATTAGTTTGATTTATTCAATAGCCTAAATATAAATTAAGTAGAGGTGTAATTTTATGAAAAAAAGCGTTTTTTGATTTGAAAAAGCATCTTTTAACAGGAACAAGTCACATGATTCCATTTATCGTAGCTGGAGGGGTACTTTTATCATTGGCAGTAATGCTTAGTGGAAAAGGTGCTGTACCTGATAGTGAAATATTAAAAGATATATCTGATATGGGTATTGCAGGGTTAACTCTTTTCACTAATGAGGATTTAATTGAAGAAAATTTAGAAGAGGTAGAGTTAGAATTGGAATTTGATATTAATTAACAGTCTAATTATTGATGTTTGAAATCTTAGAATATTATGACAATTTTATCTTTAGAAAAATATATTTTAAATCTGATAAAAGGGGTGTAATCATGAAAAAAATATTAAATGAAGTTAGACAACATTTGATGACTGGTGTATCTCATATGATTCCTTTTGTTGTTGCAGGTGGAGTATTAATTGCTTTTTCAATTATGTTAAGTGGTGTAAAGGCTGGTTCAGGAGCAGATGTAACTAATCCAATGTTAAAGAATTTACTAAATTTGGGTGTAGCAGGATTTACGATGATGGTTCCAGTCTTGGCCGGTTATATAGCTTATTCAATTGCTGATCGACCTGGTTTAGCTCCAGGTATGATTGGAGGTTATTTAGCTGGACAGATTGGAGCTGGATTTTTAGGTGGTATTATTGCTGGTATTATTGCTGGTTATGTAGCAAATTGGATTAAAGGTTGGTCTGTGCCTGAAATTTTAAGACCTATTATGCCTATTTTCGTTATTCCTCTATTGGCTACAATTATTGTCGGTAGTTTATTGCAATATGTAGTAGGTGTTCCGATTAGTAACTTTATGGCTGGGTTGACAAGTTGGTTAAAAGCTATGAGTGATGGTAGTCAAGTGGTATTTGGAATTATTTTAGGAGCTATGATTGCTTTTGATATGGGTGGACCGATTAATAAGACGGCATTCTTATTTGGTGCTGGACTGATTGAGCAAGGAGTTTACACAGTTATGGGTCCAATTGCTGTTGCGATTTGTATTCCGCCATTAGCAATGGCACTAGCAACAACTTTAGCACCAAATAAATATACATCTCAAGAACGCCAAGCAGGAAAAGGTGCCTTTTTTATGGGGTTAATAGGAATTACTGAAGGGGCTATACCTTTTGCTGCAGCAGACCCAATTAGGGTTATTCCTTCTATTGTAACTGGTTCTGCTATAGGTGGAGCAATCGCTGCTGTTAGTGGGGTAGGAGATCATGCACCCCATGGAGGACCAATAGTCTTACCAGTAGTTGATAATAGATTAATGTTCATTGTTGCTGTTATAGTAGGTGTATTAATAAGTGCTTTGATGGTAAATATGTTGAAAAAAGAGGTTACAGAAGAGGTACCAGAGGTAGAAGAAGGGGCAGATGAGTTAGATTTGGAGTTTGATTTAGATTAGGAATAAGAATTTTTATAAGATAATAAGCAGTTACAGCAAATAAGAATTGTCTAAATTTAGGCAATTCTTATTTAAATTTAACCTTGGCTAAAGGAAAGTGCTCATTGGTATAAAGAGATAATTGAAAACAATGGATTAACTGAATTATTTTAATAATAAAGCTTAGCATAAATTTATGCTAAGCTTTATTATATAATAGTTTCGTTATATTTACTATTTTAAAAAATGGTTTTACTTCTTTGAGATACAGTAATTAATTTTAATTACTATTTATAAAATAGAAGTTATTGACTTATCTATGAGTGTTTTATCCAATTTATTATAAAGTGATGTTAATTATAAGAAATTATAAGTTTGTTAGAGGTATTATAGCTAACTTTTATAGGTATTGTTCAACCTTTTATTATAATTATTAGTCATAACAGCACCTATAATCATAATAATGGGGTGAATAAAAATTGCACTAATTCCAAATGTAAATATTGCTGCTACGGCATCAACTAGGAACCAAAAGATTCCCCAACCTATAGAAGTATACATTAGTCCTAAGCCACCAAATAAAAAGGTAAGTAAAAGTGATAAGCCCACACTTTTTTCTTGCTTGACAATAATAGTAGTATTTTCAGACATCTTTGATTTCCTCCTTTCAATATTAATTTTATAACATTATAATTAATTTTATTAAAAATTACAAGAAGGTTTAATTTTAAAGATGTTATTTTATCTTTATAGTTTAAAATATTTATCATAATTTATATTGTTTTTAGGTTTATATTCTGCTTTCTCTTTATCAAATTCATAATTAGCAGTTAAATCCACCCCTGCTTTCTTCCTAGCTATAATATCTTTAATAGCATAGATGAGATGGTCAACCTCTGATGGGCTATTATAGCAGCCAAAGCTGACTCTAATCAGACCATATTTATGGGTATAAATCCCCTTGGCAATATCATTTTTTACTTTTTTTATCTCTTCATCACTAAGACCAAACAGATGATGAATATAAGGGTGTGCACAGAAGCAGCCATTTCTGACACCAATTCCAAATTCATTGGCTAAAATAGATGCAACTAAAGTATTTTCTAGCCCTTTGATATTAAAAGGGATAACACCTACCTGTTCAGTTAGCTCTCCAGAATTCATTGTACCATAAAGTATTACCTCATCAATTTCTTGTAGCTGCTTTAGAGTATAATTGAGAAGGAATTCTTCATTTTTGATGATTTTAAGCCACTTTAGTTCATTAATCATCTTAATACTCTCACCTAAAGCCAATGCTCCTACTATGTTTGGGGTACCTGCTTCCTCTTTATCAGGTAAATCACCCCAGATTACATCCTTTAAAGTAACAGCTTTTACTGTACCTCCCCCTGTATAGTCTGGTTTATTTCCTTCAAAGGTATCCTTTGCTCCAATTAAAACCCCTGTACCAAAGGGAGCATACATCTTATGTGCCGAAAGGACGAGGTAATCTATATGTTTGGGATCATTATACTTTTTCATATCAACTGGACGGTGGGGTGCTAGTTGGGCTGCATCAACTAAAATTCTACTATCATATTTATGAGTGAGTTTAGCGATTTTATGGATAGGATTGATATATCCAGTAACATTTGAAGCACCACTGATTGCAACAAGTTTTACCTTTCTTCTATATCTTTTTAATTTTTTCTCTAAATCCTCTAAATCTAATCTCCCTTCTTTATCTAAGTTGCTATAGATTACTTTGCACTTATCTCGCCAAGGCAGTAGATTAGAGTGATGCTCCATTGGAGTTGTAATAACAATATCTCTTGGTGATAGATTTAGGCTATTTGATAGTTTATTAACTGCTTCTGTAGTGTTTTTGACAAAGATTATAGTGTTATTATCTTTATCTGCACCAAAAAAATCTGCAACTAAATTATGTACTTCATCATAAACTTCTGTAGATATTTGAGATTTGAAGCCAGTTCCACGGTGAACATTAGAGTACCAGCTTAAGAATTCTTTTACTTTATAAATGACTCTTTTGAAACTTGGAGTACTAGCAGCATTATCAAAGTTGATATATCTTACCTTTTGTCCATCTATTAAAGGCACTTTAGCATTAATACCTACAATTTCCCTTCTAACTTTATGTAAAAAACTTTTATCAATCATCCTTTCCCTCCTATTTTTAGTTTTAGATTATTTTATGAATTAAGTTAGTAGACTGTGAGTTGATAGTGAATAATTGTTCTAAAAAGTTGTAATACTAATGGAGAAATTCATTATGAGAAAGGATGGGATAGAATGAAAGTACAAGTAATAAAAGATGATTGTATCAGCTGTGGATTGTGTGTTAACTCTGTACCAGCAGTCTTTGAATGGGATGATGATGAGAAAGCGATAGCAATCACTGAACATGTACCAGATAAGCTAGAAGCAGAGGTTGAAGATGCAATTGATGCTTGCCCTACTGATGCTATTGAAGAGATATAATTTGAAGCCAGGCATGGAAAAATGTCTCTTAAATTAAGGTGGTGTGATATGGGATATATCTCGCTTGATTTTAGACCAGCAATTACTAAAGCTGAGCTGGCAAAACTAAGAAAGCTAGCTGCTGATATGGAAGCAGGGCAGCATTTATCTATTACCTTAGAAAGACAAGATGCCCATCAAGCTGATGAAATCTTAAATATCTTAAGAGAGAATAATTACAATTGTCAGACCAAAGGTGGGCATTCAGATGATGATTTCTTTATTAAAGCTAAAAAAGAAGATTAGAGAGACAGCCCTTGTGGCTGTCTTTTCTTATTTAATTATAGTTGATTTTGGTTTTGAAAATATAGCTATAATTATTAATAATTATTAAAGAAGGGGATAGCTAAGATTTATAGAATTTTTGAATATAAGGATAACTAATAAGGGGATGAAATTATGGAGTCTTTTAAAGTATTAATAGAAAAGATTATGGGTTTTAATAATAAGAAAAAGGCTACTTTCAAATTTGAGGAGGATTATACTAAATTAAATAAGAAGATATTAATTATCTTTAGTATGATTACCTGTTTAATGTTAGGTATAGTATATTTAATAACTTATAATCTTTTTTTAAGTAAATTTTATAAGTTAGAAGAAAGGGATGTAGTTAGACAGAGTAGGCAAATTATAGGTGCGTTAGAACAAGATTTACTGCAATTGAAGGCTCTTAATCAGGATTATGCGGCTTGGGATGCTACTTATAAGTTTAGTATGGATCAAAATTTAGAGTATATAGATGAAAATTTAATGAATGAAACTTTTTCTACAAATAATTGGAACCTTTTTATTCTAGTAAATAAAAAGGGAGAAGTTATTTATAAAAAGGGATTTAATCTAAAGACTAAAGAAGAAGGTATTGTAGATAAAGAGATATTAGAGCATATAAGTAAGGGCTCACCTTTAGTTAGGTTTTCAAAACCAATTGATAATATTACAGGGATTATCTCTACTTCACAAGGTTATATAATGGTCTCCTCTCATCCAGTTATAACGGGTTATTTTAAAGGACCAATTCGTGGGGCTCTTATCATAGGTCGTTATTTAAATCAAGATTTGGTTAACCGATTATCAAAACAGACTAATTTAGAAATTACAATGAAAGCTTTTAAACAGAGACAAGCAGGTAAAGAAATAAAGGTTATAGATTCTAAGTTAATTAGTAAAGTGGATATTTGGTCTGAAGATATAGGTGATAAGTATATGTATGGCTACTCAACTTTATATGATATATATAAAAGACCAGCCCTTACTTTACAGGTAAGTAAGACTAAAGATATCTACCGACAGGGTTATTTTAGTATGCTATATTTTATGGGTGGGATTTTAGCTGTAGGAGTCATTTATTTTATAAGTGCTTGGTTTTTTATGAATAAATTTATCTTTAACCCTTTGCAATTATTAATAGATGGTATAAATGATATATCTAAAAGTAAAGACTTATCAACTCGACTTACTATTGAATCTAAAGACGAATTTTCAACTATTAAGGTTAAATTTAATAATATGTTAGATATTTTAGAAAAATCACAAGAAAAGATTCTTCATCAGTCACGCCATGATGAATTAACTAATTTGCCAAATAGATCTTATTTTTATCAGCAAGTAAGAGAGCAATTATCTTCAAGTAAAGATTATGAGATTAATGCTATCTTTTTTATTGATATTGATAAATTTAAGAGTATTAATGATTCTTTTGGTCATGAGGTAGGAGATTTATTATTACAAGCTATTACTAAAAGATTAAAAGAGAATCTTCCACAAAATAGTATAAGTTCTCGAATTGGAGGGGATGAATTTATTATCTTTATTCCTAATATTAAAAGTAATAAGTTTGCAGAAGATGTAGCTAAGAAGGTTATTTCAAATATAAAGAAACCTTATTCTATTAATGGAAAAGAGTTGATTATTACTTTAAGTATTGGAATTAGTTTTTATCCAATTGATGGAACTGATATTGACCTTTTGATTAATAATGCTGATTTGGCTATGTATAATGTTAAGAATAGAGGAAAAAATGATTTTGAATTTTATGATCTAAACATGAGAAATAAACTATCAAAAGAGATGTTAATTAAAGCATTAGAGGAAGAAGAGTTAGAACTTTATTATCAACCTAAAGTTAATGGAGTTACAGGAGATATTACAGGAATGGAATCATTATTACGTTGGAATCATCCAGAAAAAGGATTTATCTCCCCTGCAGAATTTATCCCTTTAGCAGAAGAGACAGGATCTATTATAGCGATTGGGGAGTGGGTATTAAAGAAAGCATGTGAGCAGACTAGAAGATGGAATCAAATGACTAATTCCTCTTTAGTTGTTGCAGTAAATATATCTAATATTCAATTTGGGAAGGTAGATTTTATTGAGATGGTAAAAAGGGCTTTAAAGGAGAGTAAATTAAATCCAAAGTATTTAGAGTTAGAGATAACAGAGAGTATAGCTGTAAATAATGAAGAGGAAGTTATCAACAAATTAATTTTACTTAAAGAGCTTGGGGTTTCAGTTGCTATTGATGACTTTGGAACAGGTTATAGTTCATTAAGTTATTTACAGAAACTACCTATTGATACATTAAAGATAGATAAAGTCTTTGTAGATGATATTGTTAAAGATGATACTATTGCTAAGATGATTATTGATATGGCTCAGAACTTAGGTATTTCTGTAATTGCTGAAGGTGTAGAGAGAGAAGATCAATTAAATCAACTCTTAAAGCTTGGTTGTGGATCGATACAGGGCTATTTATTTAGTAGACCCCTTCCAGCTGAAAAATTTAAAGATTTATTAATTAAAGGTAATCAATTAAAAATAAATTAATCAAGGTATTAGAGTCAAAGAAAGGAGAAGGTTACCATTACTTTAACTACCAAACTTAAAGATTATGCTAAATCTATTGGAATAGATGCTATTAAGATTACCAATGCTGGATCCTTTCCAGAACTTAAGGAATTCTTAATAAAGATGAGAGAGAAAGAGTATTTGTCTACCTTTGTCCATGATGATTTAGAGAAGATAACTGAACCTCAAAGGGTATTATCAGAGGCTAAATCGGTGATTGTCTGTGCTATCTCTTATAGTATTGATGATAAATATATAGCTGAAAGTAGGAGAAAAGTTAAAGAAGAATTAAGAGGAGCTCTATCACGTTTTGCTTGGGGGCAGGATTATCATCAGGTTTTAGGTGATAAACTAGATAAGTTGATTGACTTTATTAAAGGGAAGAGAAAAGATGTAGAATTATTTAAATTTGTCGATACAGGTCCTAGTGTTGATAGAGCATTGGCTAGAAGAGCGGGGATTGGTTGGCAGGGTAAGAACTGTAGTATTATCAATCCTGAGTATGGTTCATGGATATTCTTAGGGGGGATAATTACCGATTTAGAGTTAGAATATGACTCACCTATAGAAGACAAGTGTGATGATTGTAGAAGGTGTATAAATGCCTGTCCCACAGGAGCATTGGTAGCTCCTTATACCTTAGATAGCCGCAAGTGTTTAGGCTATATCACATTAAGTAAAGGTTACCTTGATGAAGAGCAGCGCAAGAAGATGGGCAATAGATTATGGGGTTGTGACACCTGCCAAAGTGCCTGTCCTCAGAATCAAGATGTAAAAGTAGGAGACCACAAAGAGTTTAGACCTCAGACTTTAGAGGCGTATCCTGAATTAATTCCTCTATTAACCTTAAGTAATAAGGAGTATAAAGATAAGTTTATGATTACTCCCATGAACTGGCGAGGAAAACGACCGATTCAACGGAATGCCGCTATTATTTTGGGGAATTTAAAGGATAAAAGAGCTGTACCCTATCTGCTAGAAGCTCTAGTTGACCCAAAACCAATAGTCAGAGCCAATGTTGCTTGGGCTTTGGGAGAGATAGGTGATAAAGGTGTCTTGGATAGATTAGAGAAGGAGCTATTAAAAGAGAAGGATGAGCAGGTAATTGGGGAGTTAGAGAGGGCTATAGAGAAATTAGGAATCAGTTGTCAGGAATTAGAGACCAGCTAAATAGACTGATTTTTGGTTTCTGATTCCTAATTGTTGATATTGTTAACTATAAGGTGTGATAAGTAATGAGTTAAAAATCACCATATATTATTATTTATGAAACTGGTTTCAATATATTCTTTATGTTATAATTAAAGCATCATTGTAACAGAGGAGGTTTAACCAAGATGTGTCGTTTAAACCCACGAGTAGACTTTGCTTTTAAAAAATTATTTGGCAGTGAGGAGAACAAAGATATCTTAATCTCTTTTATTAATTCAGTGTTGGACAAAGACGAACAAATTAAAGACTTGATCTTAAAGAATCCTTATAATTCTAAAAACTTTAAAAATGATAAACTGTCAATTCTTGATGTTAAAGCTGTAGATGAAAAAGGTATTTGGTACAATATTGAGATGCAGATAACAGATCAAGATTACTATGATAAAAGAGCTTTATATTATTGGGCTAGGCTATATACTGGTCAATTAGAATCAGGGATCAATTATGATAAACTAGAAAAGACGATAGTAATTAATGTACTTAACTTTAATTGCTTAGCTGAAGAAGATTATCATAATATTTATAAGTTATTTAATTCTAAGTCAAAAGAAGAGTTAATAGATCATTTGGAGATACATTTCATTGAACTTGAAAAGTATAATAAAGACTTAAGCGAAATACAGACTGCTTTAGATCGATGGACAGAGTTTTTAAAGAGAGCTCATGAATATAATAAGGATCAGATTCCTTCACAATTAGCCGAGGTTGAAAGTATAGAAAAAGCAATCAAAGTGTTAGATACAATGTATTTAAACGAAGATGAACGAGAGCTTTATGAAGCTAGGTTAAAATGGTTACGTGATGAAGAGATGGCATTGAAGAAGGCTGAGAGAAAAGGTGTGGAAAGAGGTATAGAAAAAGGTATAGAAAAGGTGGTAAAAAGTATGTTAAAGAAAGGAATAGGAGTAGAAGAGATAATTCAAATGACCGATTTAGATAATGAGTCTGTAAATAAGATTAAGGAAAATCATAACATCTAAATAAATACTTTAGGCAATCCATATAAGGGTTGTCTTTTTTTATTTAATCTCAATATTGATAAGCTGTAATATTATTTAAGAATTGATATGTTAATATGTTTTTAAAGAGGTTGACAATAACTGCTTTTTTATATATATTATATATAACTACATGGAAAATTTTTTAAAAATATTGTTAACTATAAAATAAATAAGTTAACTAAAAAGGAGAGGTTATTATGTTACAGGAACTTAAAAATAAAGTTTTAGCAGGTGAGGGTATTACTAAAGATGAGGCAATGTATTTAGTAAACTTAGATGAGAGTAGAACAATGGAATTATTAGCAGCAGCTAATGAGATTAAGAATAAGTTTATCGGTAAGAAGGTAGACTTATGCTCAATTGTTAATGCTAAGTCAGGAAGTTGTTCTGAGGACTGTACCTTCTGTTCTCAATCAGCCCATTATAATACAGGGACAGTCACTTATCCATTGATGGCTAAGGAGGATATCTTGGCTAGAGCCAAAGAGATGGAAGGTAGTGGAGCAGAACACTTTGGAATTGTAACCAGTGGACGAGGAGTAGTTAGTGATGAAGATTTTGAGAACTTGATAGAGGCTTTTAGACTGATAAGAGAAGAGACTAATTTGGAGGTCTGTGCATCTTTGGGAACACTAGATGAGAAGAGAGCAGAGAAGTTGGCTAATGTGGGATTAAAGCGATATAACCATAACTTAGAGACTTCTGAAAGTTATTATGCAGAAATCTGCACTACTCATACATATCAGGATAGAGTAAATACTGTTAAATTCTTAAAAGAGAGAGGTATGGAGGTATGTAGTGGAGGAATTATTGGCTTAGGAGAGAGCTTTGAGGATAGGGTAGATTTAGCTTTTACTATCAAGGAGTTGGATGTGGATTCAGTACCAATTAATATTCTAAATCCTGTTAAAGGAACACCTTTATATGGTAATGATCCAGTACCACCTATGGAGACTTTAAAGACTGCAGCTATCTTTAGATTTATCTTACCTACCAAGGTGATTAAGTTATGTGGGGGAAGAGAGAATAATTTACGGGACTTACAGTCATTAAGTCTATTATCGGGTGTTAATGGTTTATTAATTGGAAATTATCTGACTACTGAAGGAAGAGCAACAGCAGAGGATTTACAGATGATTAAAGATTTGGGATTAGGGGAATAGTTATTAAACTTTAGAGTAAAATTTAAATGTGGTACTTTATGGGTATATTGTGACACTTCCTTAGTTAAAATATCGAATTCATCCTCCCCTTTCTCTTCCTCCCAAGAGAGGGGAAAACAGAGTATTAGTTCAGGGGGCGTTGTGAAGAAGTGTCGTAATATCAGTCTTATGTATCATTTTAAGAGAGATTCTTATAAAATTTTTATTTTTATTGTAAACTTGATATTTTTTATTGTTAACAATAAAAAGGAGTATATTCTATGAAACTGATGGTATTATTTCCTGGTTGGGGGACGAGTAGGAGTTTATATGAAGGGTTAAAATTGGAGGGGTATGAGCTACTGATAGTGGATTCTTTTAATAAAGAATCTTTGGTGCAAGAGATTGTTAGGAGAAATCCAAGTGAAATAAATTTCTTAGGCTGGTCGATGGGAACAATGATGGCTTTGAGATATTTGAATGATTTTAGAGTTAATAAGCTAATACTTTTGGCACCTACCCTTTACTTTTTAAAAAATCAGCCAAAAATAGTTGTAAAAAAGATGATTAGAGATATTGAAAGAAATAAGCTAAGGACATTAATTAATTTTAGTAGACTGAATTTTTATAATAAAAGCTTTTATGAAGATTATTTAGAGAAATATAGAAAAGAATTAAAAGAACTAGATAGTAATTATCTAAAAGAAGGGTTAAGACTTTTGTTAGAAGAGGACTTAAGAGATATGAATATTATTGAAGGTGTAAGACCTCTTGTAGTAGTGACCAAAGAAGATGAGATAATAACTAATTCCAGTTCTAAGCAAGTTTTAGAGTTTTTTAAAGATTATGATTTTTATATACTAGAGGGAGTTGGTCATAATATGATATATGAAGCAGAAGAAGAAGTAAATGAGTTGATAAGGAGGTATTTAGTTGATTGAAAAAGAGGTGGTAAGGGAGAATTTTTCTAGGGCAGTTGATAGTTATGACCAATATGCTGTTGTACAAAAGTATATGGCAGAGAAGTTAAATGATTATTTAAAAGAGGAAGATGGAGTAAATAATATATTAGAGATTGGGGGAGGTACAGGACTTTTTACAGAGTTTGTTGTTAATCGATTTTTAGAGAGTAACTATCTCCTTATTGATATTTCACCTAAGATGCTTGCAAGATGTAAGGAAAAATTTAAAGATTATCACCAAATTGAATATATATTAGCTGATGGTGAGCAAATAAAATTAAAGCAAAAGTTTGACTTAATAATCTCTAATGCTACTTTTCAATGGTTTCAAAATTTGAAACTAGCTCTTAGGAATTTTAGAGAGCAGTTGAAGGATAGGGGGGAGATTTATTTCTCTATCTTTGGTGATAAGACCTTTCAAGAATTGAGAAGTTGTTTTCAAGAGGTTAAAGGAGAAGATAGCTATTCCCAAAGGTTCTTTAGTAAATCTGAATTAGAGAGAATTTTAGAAGAAGAATTTAGCGAGGTTGAGATAAGTGAAGAAGAATATATTGAAAGATTTTCTAATGTGATTGATTTCTTAAGAGCAATTAAGAAGATTGGTGCTAATAGTGCTAAAAAAGATAAGCCACCTTTAACTTCAGGATTATTAAAGAAAATAGAGCGTAAATATATGGAGAGATATAGAGAGGATAATCAAATTATTGTAACCCATCACCTATTGTTTGTTAGATTAAAAAAATAAATTTAAATAAGAACTTTTGATATACCTAGATAGAGGTGAGTTGATGAATTTTTGGGTTGAAGAGCTAAGCTTATTGAAAGAGGAAGGTTTACATAGAGAATTAAAAAGATTAGAAAGTTCACAGTCTCCACGAGTGATTATTGATAATCAAGAGGTTATTATGTTAGCTTCTAATAATTATTTAGGACTATCGACTAGAAAGGAGATAAAAGAAGAGGTTATTCAAGTGATAGAAGAGTATGGAACAGGTTCAGGAGGTTCCCGTTTAACCACTGGTAACTATGACTTACATGAAGAGCTAGAAAGTAAGCTAGCTAATTTTAAAGAGACAGAAGCTGCTCTAGTCTTTAATACTGGTTATATGGCTAATCTTGGTGTTTTGACTACAGTAGTAGGAGCAGAAGATGTAATCATCTGTGATAAGTTAAATCATGCTAGTATTATTGATGGATGCCGCTTAAGTAAGGCTAAGCTCCTAGTTTATAAGCATGGTGATTTAGAAAGACTAGAGATGATATTAAAGAGAAGCAGTAAATATAGGAAAAAACTGATTGTAACTGATGGTGTCTTTAGTATGGATGGAGACTTAGCACCTTTGCCAGAGATAGTAGAGTTGGCTAAGAAGTATCAGGCTTTAGTAATGGTTGATGATGCCCATGGAACAGGAGTATTAGGTAAAAAAGGCAGTGGAATTGTAGAATACTTTGACTTAAAGGGGAAGATAGATATTCAACTGGGAACTTTGAGTAAGGCATTAGGCTCAGAGGGTGGATTTGTAGCAGGAAGTAAAGAGTTAATCGATTTATTAAGGAATAAGGCTAGAGCCTTTATCTATTCTACTGCATTAGCCCCTGCAACTATTGGAGCCAGCCTTGCGTCATTGAATTATTTACAATCTCATCCTGAATTGATTAAGAAGTTATGGAGGAATATTAAGTTATTAAAAGATGGTTTAGAGGATTTAGGCTATGATTTATTACCTAGTAATAGTGCTATTATTCCAATTATGATTGGTGATACAGAGAAGACCATGAAACTAAGTAAGTCTTTGGTGGAAGAAGGGGTCTTAGCACCAGGAATTAGACCACCTACAGTTCCAAGAGGGATGAGTCGAATTAGAGTTACAGTGATGGCTAGCCATAGTAGTGAAGATATAGAAGAGGCTTTAGATATCTTTGCTAGAGCGGGGAGAGAAGTAGGGCTTATAAGATAATGAATTAGAAAGTAGTGGTGATTAGAATGAATAGAGGTTTTTTTGTTACAGGAACAGATACTGATGTAGGTAAGACGGTAGTGACAGCTGGACTACTAGCTGCTTTGCGAGAGAGAGGCTATGATATAGGCTTAATGAAGCCCTTTCAAACAGATTTTATCGAAGCTGAGGGGAGATTATTATCTCCAGATTTGGAATTCGCATTAAGATTTGTAGATTTAGATACAGATTATGATTTGATGAACCCGATTCGTTTAAGAGAACCTTTAGCACCTAGTGTAGCTGCAGAGATTGAAGGTATAGAGATTGATTTAACTAAGGTTGATAGAGCTTATCAAGAATTATTAGCACTACACCAAGGTTTAATAGTTGAAGGTGCGGGGGGATTGATGGTACCTCTGGCTAAGAATTTTCTGATACCAGATTTGGTCAAAAGCTTTGATTTGCCGATAATTATTGTAGCTCGACCAAATCTAGGTACGATTAATCATACAGTTTTGACAGTAAAGGTGGCTCGCCAATTAGGAATTGAGGTCTTAGGTGTGATTATTAATGGTTTGAAGGAAGAAGCAGGAATTGCAGAACGGACCAATCCAGAGGTGATTGCTGAGCTTGCAAATGTAGATATTTTAGGAATAGTACCTTACATAGAAGGTTTAGAGAGTGGCTCTGAAAAGGTAGATTTGGCTAGGATATTTGAGGAGTATGTAGAGGTAGAGAAGATAATTGACAGTTTATAATCTACAATTGATAATTGAAATAATTAGAATTTGAAAGCTTAAAGTCAAAAGAAATATTAGACAAAGACTTACACAGAAGAACACAGATTAAAGAATAAAGGGATTAAATTATTAAAGGTTTAAGTCAGAACTTAGTCATTATTTAAAAATGTTTAAAGGATTTAAGTTGAAAAGAGTGTTGGACGCAGATTTAAGCAGCACTTTGAAGGAAACGATCTTTGTTGACTGAGTAAGTACTCTTGGGGTGATAAAAGCGGATTAAATCATAAAGCTAAAAGATTATTAAGGTTTCAAATCAGAATTTGATCAGATTTTAATCAGTGTCAAATAAGGTTGTAAGAATTTAAGAACAAAAAAATCAGATACAGATTAGTATAGAGGAATCTACAGTTTAAAGAAGATTATTAATAACTAGAAAAGGGAGGAGTTAGTATGAGAGAAGAATTATCGTTATTAGAAAAAAATAAGAAGTATGTCTGGCAGCCTTTTACCCAGATGAAAGAATGGGTAGAGAATGAGCAATTGATTATAGAGCGGGGAGAGGGGATTAAACTCTATGATACTGAAGGCAACTCTTATTATGATGGTGTCTCTTCTATCTGGTTAAATGTACATGGGCATCAGAAGAAGGAGTTAAATGATGCCATTAAAGAGCAGTTAGAGAAGATTTCCCATACCACTATGCTAGGCTTGGCTAATGTTCCTGCTACAGAATTGGCTGAGAAGCTCGTTGAGATCACTCCGGCAGGATTGAATAAGGTATTTTACTCTGATAGTGGTTCGACAGCAGTAGAAATTGGTCTGAAGATGGCTTTTCAATATTGGCAACAGATTGATGGGGTTTATGGATCCAAGGATAAATTTATTACTTTAAGGAATGCTTATCATGGTGATACAGTGGGTTCTGTCAGTGTAGGGGGAGTTGATCTCTTCCATAAAATTTATCGACCATTACTCTTTGATAGTCTTAAAGCACCATCACCCTACTGTTATCGCTGTAGCTTTGGTGAAGAAGAGGGCGAATGTAACTTTAGCTGTATTAAAGAGTTAGAAAACATGATGAGAAGTCGCCATGAAGAGATAGCAGCCTTTGTGATTGAGCCACTAGTACAGGGAGCAGGTGGAATGATTACAGCTCCTAAAGGGTACCTAAGTAAAGCTAGAGAGTTATGTGATAAGTACAATATCTTGATGTTAGCTGATGAAGTTGCTGTAGGTTTTGGGAGAACAGGTAAGATGTTTGCTTGTGAGCATGAAGAGGTTAGTCCAGATATTATGACAGTAGCCAAAGGAATTAGTGGAGGTTACTTACCTATTTCAGCTACTTTAACTACTGATGAAATTTATTATGCTTTCTATGATGATTATGCTACCCAGAAGACCTTCTTTCATGGGCACTCCTTTACAGGAAATCCTTTGGCAGCAGCAGTATCTTTAGCTAATATAGATTTATTTGAGAAAGAAGAGATAATCGAAAAGATGCAGAATAAAATCAAGCTAGCTCAAGATAAATTAGAGGCTTTTAAAGAATTAAAGCATGTAGGAGATATTCGTCAAAGAGGTCTAATGATAGGGATAGAGTTGGTTAAAGATAAAGAGAGTAAAGAAGAGTACCCTTGGGAAGAGAGAAAAGGGGTCAAGGTCTGTATGGCAGCCAGAGAGAAAGGGATGATTATTAGACCATTGGGTAATGTAGTAGTCTTTATGCCGCCATTATGTAGTACAGAAGAGGAATTAAGTGAGATGCTAGAGATAATTTATGAATCAATAGTAGATGTAACTGAATAAATAAGTTGGGTTTATCACAGATTAAAAGTATTCGTCATATGATATCATACCTTTTGATGATATATAAATTGAGATAATAGATAGATAATGCGACACTTTTGAACTCTAAGTTCCCCCTCTTAGAGTAAGAGGGGGTCAGGGGGCGTTGTGATATTTTAAAGGCTCGAACTCACCCCCAACCCCTCTCTTCTACCCAAAAGAGGGGAGTTTTGCAAAAGTAAAAGTGTCGCAATATCCCCATTACCAGACAATTACTATGTTAAAATTTAATAAGTCTAACAATTTAATATAATAAAAGATATTAAATTTTCTTGACAACAATATAAATAATTGTTACAATTGTTAAAAATAAGATGAAACCTAAGCAATGCTTTAAATAAAATATTGTTAAAAGCTATGAAGGAGTTAAGTAAGTTGATGGTAGCCTTTACAGAGAGGAGATGTCACCGGCTGTAAGCATCTCTAAAGGTCATTAAGTGAAATTTCGCTCTGGAGCTGTATAGCTGAATCTTTTAGTAAGTTATACCGGCATTTCTGTCGTTATTGAAACTAGTGGGACTATAATTATAGTCCAATTAGGGTGGTACCACGAAATTCAAGCCTGCCTTGTTTCGTCCTAAATATAGGGATGACAAGGTGGGCTTTTTATATTTTGGTAGATGAGTAGTGAGAAGTGACAAATATTAAAAAGGAGAGTGGATAAAATGCTAAGTAGTGTAGAAGTGGAGAAGCATCAAAAGGTTGTGCAGGTAGGGGATATTAAAATTGGTGGCGATGAGCTAGTAATTATGGCTGGTCCTTGTGCTGTAGAGAGTAGAGAACAGCTATTGGAGGCAGCTAGATATGTTAAAGAGTATGGTGGTCATATTTTACGGGGAGGGGCTTTTAAACCACGGACATCCCCTTACAGTTTCCAAGGACTAGGTGAAGAAGGCTTGAAATTATTAGCAGAGGCTAGAGAAGAGACTGGACTTAAGGTTGTAACGGAATTAATGGACTCTGATGATATAGAACTAGTTAATAATTATGCTGATATTATACAGATAGGTTCACGCAATATGCAAAATTATGGTCTGTTAAAGAAACTAGGAAGATTAGATAAGCCCATTTTATTAAAAAGAGGCTACTCAGCAACAATTAAAGAGTGGATCTTAGCAGCAGAATATATTATTGCTCATGGTAACTCTCAGGTTATTCTCTGTGAAAGAGGAATTAGAACCTTTGAAACTGCTACTAGAAATACATTAGATTTAAATGCTATAGCTTGGATTAAGGAGATGACTGATCTACCAATAATTATAGATCCAAGCCATGGGACTGGAAAACGAAGTTTAGTGGCTCCTTTAGCCAAAGCAGGAATTACGGCTGGAGCTGATGGTATCATAGTTGAGATGCACCCATATCCTGAAGAAGCTCTGTGTGATGGAGAACAGTCTTTAAAACCTGAAGATTTTGCTAAGATGATAAAAGAGCTTAATAGAGTAGCTAAGGCTGTAGATAAAAGGTTAGTAGTGTAAATTTCAAACTTATATTCAAGGCAACTTTAGAGTTGCCTTTTTTTTAATTAGTTAAATTACTAGCATTAATTAAATTTGATTAGCTTGACCCAAATTCAAAAAATGATATAATAATAGATGGTATGTATTTATAAAAATTAATTTTATTTATAAAGTTATTATAGCAACTTATCATAGTACATATGCTTTTATTTGTGATTTTAAAGATTTATAATGGACAATTTCTACTTTGTTATAAATCTTTTGAAATAAATATAAAGGGATTTTGTAAATTGATGTCGAAAAGTAAACTTGTTTGGGACTTATTTATTTTGTACCTTTAGAATTTAATTTTGGGGAAGGAGAGATTTACTTGTCGTTAGATATGGTATTTTCTTTATTAGGTGGTTTGGGGCTTTTTATTTATGGAATGAAGCAGATGGGAGATGGCTTACAAAAGTCTGCTGGTAACAAATTAAAGCAATTAATAGGGTTATTGACTACTAATCGTATAGCTGGTTTACTAGTGGGGACTGGAGTAACAGCTATTATTCAAAGTAGTAGTGCTACTACGGTAATGGTAGTTGGTTTTGTTAATGCAGGTTTAATGACTTTAAAACAGTCTATTGGGGTAATTTTTGGTGCTAATATTGGGACAACTATTACAGCACAATTAATTTCTTTTAAATTAAGCCATTATTCATTACATGCAATCGCTATTGGTGCTGTATTATACTTATTTAGTAAGAATGATAAACTTAAGCATTTAGGACAAGTTCTTTTAGGCTTTGGTATCTTATTTTTAGGAATGACAATCATGAAGGATACAATGAAACCATTGAGAAAGTCTGAGGCTTTTGTTCATTGGATGAGAACCTTTAGCCATAGTCCTATTTTAGGTGTTTTAGTAGGAACTGTGATGACTGTATTAGTACAAAGTAGTAGTGCTAGTATCGGTATCTTAATCAGTTTATTATCTGTAGGGGTATTAGATTATCATGCTGCTGTACCGATTCTATTAGGAGATAATATTGGTACTACTATTACGGCGATATTATCAAGTATTGGGACTAATCGCAATGCTAAGCGTGCTGCTGCAGCCCATACAGTATTTAATGTAATTGGTTCTCTTGTCTTTTTAATAGTCTTATATATTATTCCAAACTTTACTGGGATTTTAGAGAACTTCTTTACTAACAGAGCTTTAAGTGCTGGTCATGAGGTTAATGCAGTTAGAATGATTGCTAACACCCATTCGGCTTTTAACATTATTAATGCAATTATCTGGTTACCTTTTGTAGGGTTTATTGTTAAAATTGTAAATTATATCGTTCCAGGTGAAGATAATGATATTAAACGCGGCTTAAGCTATCTTGATGAAAGAATGTTAGAGACTCCTAGTGTAGCAGTTGAGCAATTAAAGCGTGAAGTGGCTCGTATGTTAGAGATATCTACTGATATGGTTAGAGATGCTAAGGAAGCTTTCTTAAATGAAGATAAAGACTTAATAGATGCTGTTCGTAAGAAAGAGGAGATTATTAATGAGTTAGAAGAGGAGTTATTGGTATTCTTAACTAAGATACCTCAAGCTAACTTATCAGAAGAGGATATTAAAACAATCGATATGTACTTTATTATTATAGATGCTATTGAAAGTGTCGGTGATGATGCAGACTCATTATCTAAATTGCTTATTGAGCATTTAAATAATAAGAATCAATTCTCTGAAGATGCTAGAGAGAGCATTCAAAATATCTTTGATATCTCACTAGATATCTTAGCTAAAACTTATGAATTGATTGAGAAAGAGAATGTTTCATTGGCTACTGAATTGATTCAGGCAGAGCAATATGTAGATGATTTACAAAGAGAATATCGTGAAGAACATATGAAGAGATTAAATCAGGGTTCATGTTTACCAGGTGCTGCTATTGTCTATTTAGAAACTCTTGAAAAATTAGAGCATATCAGTGATCAATCTGCTGATATTGCCCATAGTTTTATTGAGAAGAGATAAAGGATAATTTAAAAACTCCACTGTTACCTTGTTGGTAACAGTGGAGTTTTTATTTTTTTGAAGTTAAGATGGATTTTCAATAAAGTTCAAAGTAAGGCTTAATGGGTATATTGCGATACTTTTACCTAAGTGTATAGTTGAGATTTAAAAGTGACGTAATATCTATCTAAATTATAATTGTATTTTAATAATCAGAAATAAATTGATATAATAAAGTTAATTATATATAAGAAAGAAAGGATGATTAAGTATGCCAATTATCACTATGGAGGGACCAGAGTTAACTAAAGAACAGAAAGCAAAGTTGATTGCTGAATTTACTAACAAGGCAAGTGAGATTACTGAGATACCAGAGAGAGCTTTTTCTGTTTTGATTAAAGAGAATCCAGCCGAGAATGTTGGAGTTGCTGGGAAGCAGTTATCAGAAATGAAAGAATAAGGTTACTTTTAAAGAATATATATTTAATAACCGGTAATAGATTGGAGGGGTTATTTTGAAGAAGATTGCTTATGATGAGTATATCCAAGAAGCTACCGAGGCTTTAAGTAAAGGAGCCTTTTTGACAGTGAAAACTGGTGATAAGGTCAACACTATGACTATTGGTTGGGGAAGCATCGGTTATTGTTGGGGAAAACCAGTCTTTATGGTAATGGTTAGGGATTCTCGCTATACATATAAGCTAATAGAGAAGAGTGATGAATTTACTGTAAGTATCCCGCTGAAAGATCAACTTAAAGAAGAACTAAAGTTCTGTGGAACTAAATCAGGGAAAGATTATGATAAATTTGAGGAATGTGATCTATCAATTCAAGCAGGTCAAGAGGTTGATACTCCCATTATTAAAGGTTGTGATCTTCATTACGAATGCAAGATTAAGTTTAAACAGGTAATGAATCCCGATGAATTAAATGTTGAATATGATAAAAAGTGGTATCCTCAAAAAGATTATCACATACTCTATTTTGGGGAAATTGTAGGAACCTACTTAGATGAATAGAAGCTATAAAGAAAGCTCCAAATTGAGATAAATTCTCAGTTTGGAGCTTTCTTTATATTACCATTAAATTTATCTCTGCTAATATAAAAATTAATGGAATAGTGCATCAGATACTTTAGTAACCAGTAAATAGCTTAGTTTATCACCTGTTATTTCTATCAATATTAAGATAACTAGTAATTAAAAATTTAGATAGGAATTTCCATCCAAAGGAATTAGCATTTGTAATGGTGGAGTATCTCCTACTAAGCCGATGATATATAGTGTATAGAAACGATCTCTTGTCAGCTTTGCATTAGGGACATATAGAATGGTCTTATTACTTCCTATAGGTTTTACTTTGAAGTTATAGGTTACTGGCCGTAAAGATAGGTAATCGGTTGCTTCTTTATAGGCAACACTTTTAAATAAGAGCATATCATTTTCTTGGCTAACATTTATATTAGGGGCATTGGGAGATAGGTGAACTACTCTAATATATGCTCTATTAGGGCGGATAGGGATACGGGGGTCCTCAATTGGAAGCAAGCTGATATTAGGAAATTCTCCTATAACAGCTACAGTAGTAATAGTATTAGATATGACATTAAGAGAAGTATCTATAATAGGGTCCTGCTTTTTATTAGCAGGATATACTTTAATGTTGTAACGACCTGTCATCACTGATATATAGTCAGTAAATTCTCCATACTTCAAATTTTCTGCAATTAAATCATTATTAGCATAAATGTCTACAGCAGGAGCATTAGGAGAAGCATGAAGAATTCTAATATAAGCCTTAGTTTCATCTTGGTTACTCAAGTAATAGGGTTTATGATACATCTTTTCACCACCTTTCTTACTTGCCATTATAATAGTATATGCACTGAAGTTAAAAAGAATGAAGTAGAAAATTTAATTCATTTATTGATTTTAGTGTTCTTAATGATGTAAGAGGACTTTTATTTTTAGAAATATTTATATTTAGTTTTAATATTTTATTCTTTTAAGTATATATGAAGAGTGAAGGTATGACTTCATAATTAATTATAATTTTATTTTTAACTAATTTCTTATAATATTTTGAATTTTATTTATAAATTTTAATTATTTTAGTTGAAAGGGGAATATTATGTTTAATTGGTATTTATTTTTGAGTATTTTATTTATATCTATTCCAGGAATTCTTATTAATACACCAGTATTTTTAAGAGGGGAACCAGTAGATAGCCAAGGTTCTTGGCTAAAGAGGTTTTTAATTAGCTTCTTTTCAACTATATATTCTATTCTAAAGAATATACTTATAGTTAGTATCTTTACAGCAATAGGTGTATTGTTACATCCTATTATTAAATCTAATGCACCAGTTTTTATTGCTATAATAAAGAAGGAGAATTTATGGCAGGTATTAAAAATAGAATTATTTTATGCTTCTCTCTTTGGAATTATAGGAGCAATAGTCTTTATATATTTTTATTACATATTTCTTAGATTAAAGGTTAATAAAGAGAGTATAGCTACTATGGAAGATTTGCGAATGAAGAGATACTTATCTGGGAGAATAATTTATGATGGAATGATAGCAGAGATTATAATGAGATGGGGGCTGTTAAGTTTAATTATTTGGCTATTTAATATTTATTTAGGGAGTATAAATAATTATATACGTTTGATTGCTATAGCTATTCTAGGAGTAATGTCAGGGCTAGTAAGATTATTAATATACTTTAGAAAAGGTTGTGAAATAACTAAAGCCTTTATAGGATTAGTTTTTTTTTCTAATATTATAGCATCTCTAATTTTTGGAGTACTATTCTGGTGGAGAGGATTGATGGCAGCTATGATAGCACATATGTTCTTTAACTTGTTATGGCACCCCTTTGATGTTTATTGTTATAAACAGAGAAAATATAATAAATATAAGAGGTAATAATAAGTGAAGAGTGAACAGTATATAAAGTTTATACTAGTTACTTATCACTCAACACTCATTATTTTATTTTGATTAAGGCTGCAATATTACTTTAATACATTCATCTTGTTTTTGATCAAAAATCTCATAACCATATTCAGCTTCTGCTAAAGGTATCTTATGGGTGATAATATCTGTAGGATCAAATTTTCCTTCTTTAATCATCTGATAAAGCTCTGGCATATAATGAATTACAGGAGCTTGTCCCATTTTTAAAGTAATATTTCTAGCAAATAAATCTCCTAAAGGAAAGGCGTTATATCTACTAGCATAAACACCAACTAATTGGATTGTGCCACCTTTACGGACTGCTTGACTAGCAATTAAGATTGGACTTAACGTACCCCCTTGAATCTTTAGGGCTGATTTAACCATCTCTAGTGTTGTCATCTTTCCATCAAGCCCTACACAATCAATTACAACATCGGCTCCCCCATGGGTAATCTCTTTGATATGGCTTCCCATGTTCTCGTATTTAGTAAAATCAAAGATTTCAACATTATTAGTCCTTTTAGCATGGTCTAAGCGATAGCTGATATAATCTACAGCTATAACTCTTTTCGCTCCTTTTAACCAAGCAAATTTCTGAGTCAATAGCCCAACAGGACCACAGCCTAAGACTACAACTGTGTCACCTTCTTTAACTCCCCCATTATCCACTCCCCAATAAGCAGTAGGGATGATATCTGATAAAAATAATAGTTTTTCATCTTCTAGCTCAGCATCCTCTGGTATAACAAAAGGGGTTGAATTACCATAAGGAACTCTAAGTAACTCTGCTTGTCCCCCTGCATAGCCACCAAAGGTTTCTGAGTAACCAAAATAAGCTCCAATCTCGCCATGGGGATTAGAGTTATCACACTGGCTTTCTAGACCATGTTCACAATAATAGCAATGTCCACAGGAGATATTAAAAGGGATAATTACTCTATCACCTTTTTTAACCTTCTGTACATCAGGACCAACCTCTTCTACAATTCCCATTGGTTCATGACCAATAATAAAATCTTCAGGTGTATTTGGGATAAATCCATGAATAAGGTGTAAATCAGAACCACAGATTGCCGTACTAGTTAGTCTAATAAGAATATCGTCATCCTTTTCAAGCTTAGCGTTAGGAACCTCTTTGACCTTCACATCTTTAATACCTTGATAAGTAACTGCTTTCATTTATAAGCTCCTTTATAATATATTCTATTTATATGATGAGTTTATTTTTGAATCTTATACTGCATTTCTAACTTAGCTTCTTGTTTTTACATTTTAATAGATAATCTTTACATTGAAATTTGGCTAGTAGAGGTAGTTAGTATTGTATCTTTAATCTTAAAGTGCTATACTGTAACAGAGTAATGAAAAAAGAAGCTTATCTGGAGTGAATGAAATTGATAAAAAAAATCAATATTTCTTTATATGAATTACTGTTTAGTATCTCTCATATTACAGATATGATTGATACCAATTTAAATAGTCATCATGAGCAAGTTGCTTACATAAGTTTTAGATTAGCCAAAGAGCTAGGCTTAGAAGATAATCAACAGAAAGATCTAATCTTATCAGCAGCTATCCATGATATTGGTGCTTTTTCGATTAAGCGTAGATTAGAGACGTTAACTTTTGAGACTAAAAATGGGTTTGAGCATGCTGAGGCTGGGGCTTACTTGGTAAGTACTTTTGATTACTTTGCTAATTTAACACCTATAATCAGGTATCACCATTTGGAATGGAACTATGGTAAAGGGGATAAATTTAAGGACAAAGATGTGCCTTTATCCAGCCATTTACTTCATTTAGCGGATAGAGTAGCAATTTTAATTAATAAAAATGAGAATATATTAGATCAAAGGAATCACATAGTAAAGATTATTAAAGATTATTCTGGGAATATGCTCCACTCAGATTTAGTTAAAGTCTTTGAAAGGTTGTCATATAAAGAGGATTTTTGGTTCTCAGTTATAAATACCGACATAATTAGAAAGGACTTAAAGAAATTATTTAAGAATTGGGGATTGGAGTTAGATCTAAATGATTTACTAGGTTTGAGTAAATTTTATAGTAAAATTATAGATTTTAGGAGTAACTTTACAGCAACACATTCTAAAGGGGTAGCTGTTACAGCTAAGGAGATAGCCAATTTATTAGGATGGGCTCAAACTAAGGCTAGTAAGATGGAGGTAGCTGGTTATTTACATGATTTGGGTAAGTTAGCGGTACCCGCTGAGATATTAGAAAAACCAGGTAGATTGACTGACAGTGAGATGAATATTATAAAGAGCCATACCTTTTACACCTATCATGCTTTGGATTCAATAGAAGGTCTTGAAGATATCAAAGAGTGGGCAGCTTTTCATCATGAGCGGTTGGATGGTACTGGTTATCCCTTTAAGCACAATGGAAAGAGATTATCTATTGGTAGCAGGATTTTAGCAGTTGCTGATATCTTCACAGCACTTACTGAAGATAGACCTTATCGGGTAGGGATGGATAAGAATAAAACATTAATGATTTTAGATTCTATGTCTAAAGATAATGCTATAGATGGAAATATAGTAGCAAAGATAGAGGAAAATTATAGTCTAATAAATAGCATTCGTGAGTCTGCACAGAAGGATATTAAGAGGGATTATAGTTTATTATTCTAATAGTTGAATAATTATTTATCTATTAAACTGGGGAATTAGTTCCTCGGTTTTTTATTTTATATTGTAATTGGATATTAAATATATTAGTGTAGTTTAAATAGATTTTTCTGCAAAAAATAAAAAAATCTGCCTAAAAGGCAGTTCTAAGTTATAATTATTGAATTAATGGTGGACCTGGGAGGATTCGAACCTCCGACCTATCGGTTATGAGCCGAGTGCTCTGACCAACTGAGCTACAGGTCCATAAGTTGAGATTTTTTGCAACGACAATTATTATTATAACTAAAATAGTTTCGACTGTCAAGGATAAATTTAATATTAATTTTAATATGGATATTAAGCACATTTTTGATTTCAATGAATATCATAATTATAAGCGTGTTAACAAGACATCTCCTATTATATAGGAATTGGGAGGGAATATCTATGGTAAATTTATTCAGAAGAATAGCTCGTGCTAGAATCAAAGGCGGTCCTCTAGCTCCAGAGATAAGAGGTATAGTTTATTTTATTCCAGTAGCAGGTGGAACTAAGGTTTCTGTAGAGGTTACTGGTTTGCCTCCATATCGACCTGCAACAGATGAAGAAGATCCAATTGGTCCCCATGGCTTTCATATCCATAAATTTGGTAATTGTAAGGTAGGAGACCCTAATGATCCTTTTCAGGCAGCAGGGGGACACTATGCACCTGATAATCAGCCTCATGGTGATCATGCAGGAGATTTACCTGTATTATTCTCTAATAATGGGTATGCTAGAATGAGTGTCTTTACTAATGAGTTTGAGGTAGAAGATGTTGTGGGGCGTTCTGTTATTATTCATCAAAATCCTGATGATTATCGTAGTCAACCAGCTGGTGATGCTGGAAAACGGTTAGCTTGTGGAGTGATTGAATGGAATTAATTTTTATTATTCAAGGACGAGAGATATGTTTCGTTCTTGAATTTATTTTTTTTAAAATGGATAAACTATGGTAAAATGGGTAAAGAGTAGAAATAGAAAATATTTTGTTTAGAGCTGATGATATAGTTGAAGAATTTTAAAGTAAATTCATAGTATATTAATCTTTTTAATTTTTACCAGTCACTGTTTATTTATTACTTTTTACTATCACTTTAGGAGGTATGTATATATGTTAAGAGAGCGTAGGGTTAAAGATCCTTATGTAGCTATTGGAGAGGGAGTTGAAGGTGACGTTATTCAAGGGCTTTTGAATATGTTACCTACAGATAAAGTAATTACTTCCAAGGATAGAGTAACTATTACCCCAAATTGGGTAAATGATAATGCACCACAGACTGGAACGGTAGTTGGCCCTGAATCTTTAAGGAAGCTGATTCAATATATTAAAGATAAATCTCCTGCTAGAATAGTTGTTGCTACTGGTTCTGGTGGAGCTGATACCAAGGAGGTAATGAAGAAGACAGGGTATCAACAGATTATTGAAGATGAAGGGGTGGAGTTTATTGATTTAAATTATGGTCCTTATGAGGAGTTTGAACTTGATCATCCCATTATTAAGAAGATTAAAATAAATAAAGTATTGAGTGAAACTGATTTTTTAATATCCTATACTCAGATAAAGCACCATGAAGAGGCGACAGTCTCTTTAGGAATAAAGAATATTGCTTTGGCCTGGCCTCCAGCTGAGATACATGGGTTTCCTAAAGCTGATAGGGGAATACATGAATACTTACATGAATTTATAGCTGCTATGGCAAAATTGATTCCTATAGATTTAACAGTTTTAAGTGGTGATAATGGGATGGTAGGTACAGGACCTTCTCATGGTAAGCCTGTTAATGCTGATTTAGTAGTAGCAGGAACAGATCCTGTTGCCACAGATGTAGTAGGAGCAAGGTTATTAGGTTTTCGTCAACAAGCTGTGTCATATCTCCACCAATTAATTAGATCTAAAGTAGGAGAAGGTGACTTAAAAAATGTTAATTTAATGGGTATGCCTTTAAATCAAGCTGAAGAGAAGTTTAGCCAAGCTGCTTATGGATATAAGATAGTATTAGATAAATATGAGATTCTACCACTACATTTAAGGACTAAGAATCATTAGATTATAATAATTTTATCTCCCCTAAACATTATAATAGTTGATTATATTTTTTTAATAAACACAGAATTAAATCTCCTGTAATATTATAAAAGAAGAGTATGAAAGGGGGAGATTTAATTGTATAAATTAACTAATAAAGAAGAGTTTATAGTTGTAACTGGAAATGATATAATAGATGAGGCAGAGTCGAATGCGATTTGTAGAAAAATAAAGGAATTGTTGGAATTTAAAGCAGGTAATAATAAATTATTATTAGATGTAAGAGATGTCAATTTAGATGATAGTCAATTTGATATCTTTATTCAGTACTTATCGAAGGCAAGTATAAATAGAATTTCAATTGTTTTGCCAGAGTTAATTAATAAGCTTAAATTTAGGTTATGGAGAAGAAAATATAAAAATTATGCTGAGATAGAGCAGTTTATGACAATAGAAGAAGCCCAAAATTGGTTAAAGAAAGGATAGTTGTTGATGATAGTAGTGAGTTCTTGTTTATTAGGTGAGGATTGTAGATATAATGGTAATAATAACTATGATCGTAGGATAACAGAATTATTAGAGGATAAAGAGATTATTAGTATCTGTCCTGAAGTTTTTGGTGGATTAAGTACTCCTAGACCACCTGCTGAGATTCAAGGTGGTGATGGGGAAGATGTGTTAGAAGGTATTGCAAGGGTTATAGATAAAGAAGGTAATGATATTACTAAAAATTTTATTGAAGGTGCTAGAGAATCATTGTCTTTAATTAAAGAGTATGGTTGTACTTTAGCAATATTAAAGGCTAAAAGTCCCTCTTGTGGTAGTAAAATAATATATGATGGAAGTTTTACTGGAAATAAGAGAGTAGGGGCAGGGGTTACTACAGCATTGCTAAAAAAAGAAGGAATTGAAGTATTTAATGAAGAAGAGATAGATAGGATAATTGCTAAATTATAATTTTTTTCATAAAGAATAATAAGTATGAGACTTTATAAGTAGCAGTATAATAGAATAAGTAAAATTACTATTATTTAATAATATTTGCTTTATTTCATGAAATCGATTGAAATAATTTTAGATTAAGGAGGATGACCGTGAATATAGTTTTATATCAACCACAAATCCCACCAAATACTGGGAATATCGCCCGTACGTGTGCCTGTACTGGATCAAGCTTACATCTAATTAGACCTTTAGGTTTTTCAACTGATGAGAAGACAGTCAAACGAGCAGGGTTAGACTATTGGGACAAATTAGATATTCATTATTATGATAGTTTAGAAGAGCTATTTGAGAAGTATCGCAATAGTAATTTTTATTTTTCTACCAAATATGCTAAGAATCATTATACAGATATAGAATATGGAGCTGATGACTTTTTAGTATTTGGTAGAGAGACTACAGGTTTACCTGATAATATTATAGAGGATTATCCTAATAATTGTATTAGGATTCCAATGAAAGCAGAGACTAGATCGCTCAATTTAGCTAATTCAGTATGTATAGTCTTATATGAAGCATTAAGACAGACTGGTTTTTCGGAGTTATTATAATAACTATTATTTTCATAGTATTGTTTTCTTAAGGAGGGGAATAATGAATAATGTAGCTTACATAAGTGGACAATTTGTAGAACAATCTAATGCTAAGGTCTCCATTGAAGATAGAGGATTTCAATTCGGTGATGGGATTTATGAAGTTATTAAATTATATAATGGAAAGTTATTTAAAGCAGATGAACATTTTAAGAGGTTATTAAGTAGTGCAGACTTAATTAGACTTAAGGTTAAACATACTTTAGAGGAGTTAAAGGAGATAGCCTTAGAGGTTATAGATAAGAATACCGATAATCAATCTGGAAGTCTCTATATACAGGTAACTCGTGGGGTCTCGCCTAGAAATCATAGCTTTAATCTTGACCTTGACCCTACGATTATTATGTACCTCTTACCTCCACAGCCTTTCCCAGAAGAATTATGGCAAAGTGGTGTCAATGCAGTAACTCTTCTAGATACTAGATGGAGTTATTGTAATATAAAGACCACTAATTTACTTCCTAATATCTTGGCCAATCAAGAGGCCAAAGATCAAGGAGCATTTGAAGGATTTTTTGTTTCACCTGATAATGTTGTAATTGAAGGAACTAGTAGTAATGTATTTATAATTAAAGATGGAGTAGTTATGACTCATCCAATTACTAATAAGCTATTAAGTGGTATTACTAGAGAGGTAGTTTTAGAATTGGCTAAAGAGGATTTTGAGGCTAAAGAGATAACCTTTACAGTAGAAGAGCTTTATGATGCTGATGAAGTTTTTCTTACCAGTACTACTAAGGAAGTTCTAGGTGTTATAGAGGTTGATGGCAGAAAAATTCATGATGGAAAGATTGGTCCAATAACAAGAAAATTGCATAGTAGCTATAGAAATTATATAGAGGATATTAATAACTTTTAATTCTTTAAATCAGATTAATTTTAGTTAAATATTATCATAAATTAAGATAGTAAGGAGAGATATTTAACATGAAAAAAGGACCAGAATTAGAGTTACATGTTTGGCAAGAGGTGATAAGTCTATTAAAGTATGATTATGAACACACTGATAATTATCAAGGTAAAGAAGAGTTGACCCATAAGATTATGGAGGCTAGTGAAAAGATTAGTTTATTAAAGACTCAAATAAGAGAAGAGAAGGAAAAGCAATCAGCTAACTTAGAAGGTTATCAAGAGAGAGTTTCATAGAGTTATTAATTTGATAATTTATAAGTTATTAGGTGATTCAATATATCAAATTTTTCTAATGTGTTTGAGGAATAATCTTAATCAAATCTTCTAAATTTAATAATTGACTAATATTTAATGAAAAACGGCTTTCCACTGTTTGTTTAGAGAAAATAAGGAGTGATAGGCATAATAGAATATGCTAAAAATAAAGAATGATAATTTTGATGGAATGGTAAATTATTGTAAGAATTTACTCTTACTCTTTATTTTATAAAACTGTGGTTATTACCAGATTGCTAAGAAGAATCTAAATCTAGTCATAAATTCATTTCCCGAAATTTTAGTTTATGAATGTTCTATTCTAAGTTCTCAAATTAGAGAAGGAGATTATATAATGATGATTTTGGAATAAGACAGTAATGATGTATAATGCTATCAGATGAAGTTCTTTCTTAATATAAAAAAGACTAGGGTATTTTTTAAATACCTTAGTCTTTTTTATATTATTAATTAACTTTTAATAATGATATGGAGATGTGCAAAAAACAAAAAACTTGGTTAATAACCAAGTGTAGAATAAANNNTTAGAAAAAAATTAATTCTTATACACAGATAATTAAACAGAATAGCTATAGATTATTGAAATTAGTCAATGGCTTGGTTGATTTAATTAAGATGGATTCTAATTCATATAAAATCAAACTAGAGTCTTTAACTTTAGTAGGAAAGTAGACTATAAGTTGATTGCTTGCGACCCTTTTAGTATCGAAACAATTATCCTAAATTTGCTTTCTAATGCTATTAAATTTACTAATAAGGATGATGAAATATCTATAAATATCGCGACTATAAAGATAGTGAGCTTATAATTTCTGTTAAAGATACTGGTATTGGTATGATAGATACTGAGCAGAGGAAGATATTTAATCGCTTTGAACAGGTAGAGTAAGGTATATTATCTGGAAGAAATAGCTTAGGTCATGGAGTTGGATTATCCCTTGTAAAATTCCTTGTTAATTTACATCAAGGAAGGGTTGAAGTAAAGAGTGCGTATGGTGAAGAGAGTGAATTCATTATATATATATATTCTAGATGTAACAATTATCGGAGAGAATAATTCATATACTAATTATGATAATATAGGAATTGTTGAAAAATTAAAGGTTGAATTTGCAGATATACATTATCAGTAAGGTTGGATTTATATAGCTATTTAAAGATTAATATAATTGCAGAGTTTAATTCTGATATAAATATATTAAAAAGGATAAGACCTCGGTTAGTAAACCGAGGTTTTTAACTTATTATACTATACTGATTGTACTTCTTTTACTTCAGGAATAAACTTCTTAAGGTTCTTTTCAATTCCCATTTTTAAAGTCATTTGAGACATTGGGCATCCAGCACAAGCTCCTTGAAGTTCAAGTTTTACAACTCCGTCTTCTGTAACCTCTACTAATTTAACATCTCCACCATCTGCTTGTAGAGATGGTCTGATTTGGTCTAAAACTTCTTTTACTTTCTCTTTCACAATTTCTCACCTCCTAAAATAAGCTTAAGTATAGATTAGTTCATCTTGCCAAATGAAACTTATCTAGATATATTTCTAGATTGAATATTGAAATTCCTCTTATAAATCCAAACTTTTAGCAGTTTCTTTTAAAGTAACTGCTGAATTTACAAATTTCTCTTTCTCTTCATTATTCAATGGTAAGTCTAATACCTTGCCAATTCCTGAGTTATTGACTATAGTAGGAAGGCTTAAACATATATCATCGATACCGTATTGTCCTTTCATTAAACTAGAGACTGTTAAAATAGCATTTTCATCTCTAATTATAGCTCTTACAATTCTAGCAACAGCTAAAGCAACAGCATAAAAGGTAGATCCTTTTCTTTTAATTATTTCATAGGCTGCATCTTTAACCTTATGAGCAATTTCATCACGATTATTAGTAGGACAATCAGTATCACAGATTGGACAATATTCATCTATTTTGGTTCCAGCAATATTGGTTAAGCTCCATACTGGCACTTCACTATCACCATGTTCTCCAATAATATAACCATGAACATTACTAGCTGCAATACCACAATTTCTACTGATTAACGATCTAAAACGGGAACTATCTAATACAGTACCAGAACCAATAACCCTCTCTTTAGGAAAACCAGATAATTTAAGGGTTACATAAGTTAAGATATCTACTGGATTAGTAACTACTAATAGAATAGCATCTTGATTATACTTAGTTATCTCTGGTATAATCTTTTTGAAGATTTCAGTATTTTTTTTAACTAAATCTAAGCGTGTCTCATCAGGTTGTTGATTGGCACCAGCTGTAATAATGATAATATTAGCTTCTGCACAGTCAGAATAATCACCAGCATAGACTTCAACTGGCTTAACAAAGGAAGCACCATGATTTAAGTCCATTGCTTCTCCTTCGGCTCTCTCTTTATTGATATCAATTAAGGTAATTTCAGAAGCAATACCTTCAATCATCAGTGCATAAGCTGTAGTTGCTCCAACACCACCTGCACCGATAATAGCAATTTTATTGGGGTCGTTCTTGGAATGGCATTTAATGTTCATTTTTATCCTCTCCTTTATATTATAAGAATATTATGTACAAAATAATTATCTTATAATAATAATTATTGATAATAATTATTATTCCTTTTTCTGCAATGAATTTTTTAAGTAAAATTAACAATAGTTATTATTACTAATTAGCATTGACACTTTATTTTATAATTGCTATAATTTAATTAAATAATATTTAATAGAAGGGTGAGTACTTATGAAAAGTCCCCAGAGGCGTATGACTAAGCAGAGAAAGAAGATATTAGAAGTTTTAAAATCTACTAGATCTCATCCTACTGCTGACTGGATTTATGATAAAGTAAAGCAAGAGATTCCTAATATTAGTTTAGGGACTATCTATCGTAACTTAAATGTCCTAAGAGAGATGGGAGAGATCATTGAATTAAATTACGGGAGTAGTTATAGTCGTTATGATGCTAATTCAGATGACCATTATCACTTTACTTGCTTAGATTGTGGTCAAGTGATGGATGTTGATTTAGATATGGACAAAAAGTTGGAGGAAGAAGTAGCAAATTGTGTTGGTGGGGAAGTTTCTTATCGTCGGACAGAGTTTTTTGGTTATTGCGCAGAATGTAGTAAATAATAATTATAAAGGATAAGCCTCCTATAAGAATGGGAGGTTTTTATTATTTAAAGAGGGGATTGATTAAGATGGAATTAGGTTATGCCTGTATTAATCTTAATTTAAAAGATTGCACACCTAATCGTAGAACAACTGTAGGTCATTTAAAGAAATTATCTCTTGAAGGTCAAGAGATTAAGCTTAACACACTATTAAAGGAGAATCTAGAGAATACCTTACGGATATTGAAGTTTAATAAAGCTCATAATATAAAGTTTTATCGTTTCTCTTCTAATGTTGTTCCTTTAGCTACTCATGAAGTTAGCAATGGCTGGGATTATCTTGATAAATTTAAAGAAAAGTTTTTAGAGATTGGTAATTATGCCAAGGAGAATGATATTAGAGTCAGTATGCATGCCAGTCAATATACTATCTTAAATAGTAATCGAAAGGATGTTGTTAAGAGATCTATTGAAGAGTTAGAATATCACTCTAATTTCTTATTAGCAATGGGGTTGGATACAACTACTAAAGTAGTCTTACACATTGGTGGTGTTTATGGTAATAAAGAGAAGGCGATTAGTCGATTTAAGAAGAATTTTAAAGCTCTACCTGAAGATATGAAGAGCAGGCTAATTATAGAGAATGATGATAAATCTTATACTGCTACTGAAGTATTGGAGATAGCAGAAGATTTGGGTATACCTATTGTTTTCGATATTCACCATTTTAATTGTAATCATACAGAGGATGAAAAGTTAGAGGAGCTATTACCAAGGGTATTTGCTACTTGGGAAGGTCATGGCAAGCCAAAGTTCCACTTCTCTACACCTAGGAGTGAAGATGATTATGCTAGCCATGCTGATAATATCGATCCCAAGGATTTTAAAGATTTTATCGATATACTTAAAAGTACAAGTAATACAGATTTTGATATAATGTTAGAGTGTAAGAATAAGGATAAAGCATTGCTGAAATTAAGAGAAGACTTTGAAAGTATTTATAATTTAAAGATTTAATTGCATACACACTTTATAGAAATCTTGTATTGAATTTAAACTCAATACAAGATTCTTTATTTATTATCTATAACTTAGTTTTAAATCTTCATAATACTAATATTAATTAGAATATATTAAATTTAACCAAAATAAGATATTAAGATAAATAAATTTTCTATCCCTCTTGCATATTTATTAATTATCTTGTATAATTATTAAAAAGATGGTTGGAAAAGAGTTATTGCTATGAATTGGCTTACATGTAAAGTAGATGTGAGGTTTGTGTTGATTTTTTAAATAATCTTGACTGGATCTAACAAAAAGGTTATAATTAACAAAAACATAACATAAAACAACATAGGAGGAGATTTGATGTTAAGAAAAAAAGGGTATTTATTAATTTTAGCTCTGATATTTGTTTTTTCTATATCAACTATAGCAGGAGCATGGTGGATTTTTGGTGGTAATGAACAAGCTACATGGGATAAGATTGAAGAAGAAGGGAAAATAGTAGTTGGTATGGATGCGGCTTATAAGCCTTTTGAGTTCCAAGATGAAAATGGAGAGATTGTTGGATTTGATGTAGATGTATTGAAGGCTATTGCTGATAAATTAGGTATAGATTTGGATTTACAAAATACATCTTTTGATGGTATCATTCCAGGGTTACAAGCTAACAAATATGACTTAATAATGTCAGCTATGACAATTACAGAAGATAGAAAGAAGGCGGTTAACTTTTCTGATCCATATTTTGATGCAAGTCAGGTAATCGCGGTTATGGAAGATAGTAATGATATTAAAAGTGTTGATGATTTACAAGGTAAGGTAATTGCTGTACAACTAGGTACAACTGGTGATTTAGAGGTTAGTGAGATGGAGGGCATTAAAGAAATTAAAAGATTTGATACAATTCCAGAGGCTTTCATTGCTTTACAAAATGGTCAAGTAGCTGCAGTTGTTAATGACTTACCAGTAACTAAAGCTTATATCAAAGAGCATCCAGAAGTTAAGATAGTAGGAGAAGCTCTTACTGTTGAACAATATGGTATTGCTTTTAGAAAAGCAGATACAGAATTAATGGAGAAAGTTAATGAAGCTTTAGCTAAGTTAAAGCAAGAAGGTACTTATGATAAAATTTATGCTAAATGGTTTGAATAATAATAAGCAGCAGGATATCCTGCTGCTTATTTTAGTTTGAGATTGAATTTAAAATTAAATGAAGAAATATTTTAATCTTGACTTTAATTTCAAACTTGATAATAATTTTAATAAAGCATTGCATAAATAAACTGAGTGATGTATAATTATAACGAAAATAACAAGGAGGAACAAACAAGTGAAAAGAGTAAATATGCTATTATTACTAACTTTATTAAGTATGTCTTTAGTCTTAGGAATAGTTGGATGTGGGAACAATAAGAAGAGTAATACTTTTGATCAGATGAAAGAGAGGGGTAAATTAGTAATAGGAACAGAAGCTTCTTATAGACCTTTTGAATATCATGATGAGAACGATGAGATAATAGGATTTGATATTGATATAGCTAAAGCAATTGCTGAAGAGTTAAATTTAGAGTTAGAGATTAAAGATATTGATTTCGATGGCTTAATCCCTAGCTTAAAGACAGGTAAATTTGATATGGTAATTGCTGCAATGACAATTACTGAAGCGAGAAAGAAAGCAGTCTCTTTTTCCTCACCATACTTTGATGCAAGCCAAGTTATTGCTGTAGTATCATCTAATAATGAAATTAAAGGTGTAGCAGACTTAAAAGGGAAGAAGGTTGGAGTACAATTAGGTACAACTGGAGACTTAGAGGTTAGTGAAATGTCAGGGATAGAGGTTACTAGATATGAGAAGATTCCACAGGCATTTATTGATTTAAAAAATGGTAGAATCGATGCAGTTGTTAATGATATGCCTGTAACAGCTACCTATGTAAGAGAAAGAGAAGGAGTTAAGATTATTGGGGAATCCTTTACAGAAGAGTATTATGGTATTGCCTTTAGAAAGAATGATAATAAATTAGAAGAAGAGATTAATAATGCTTTAAAAAATATCAAAGACAAAGGTATTTATGATGAGATTTATGCTAAATGGTTTAACTAATGAGCGAAAATAAGAGAGAAAGGATGTGTAAGGATTGCTAGCTGATAAGATAGAGATTTTAAAAGAGTCATTGCCTTTTTTGCTTAAAGGGGCTTTTATGACTATAGAGTTAACTACATTTGCTGTGGTAATCGGTATTATTTTAGGTACATTACTGGGACTAGCAAGGGTTTCTCATAATAAATTACTTAATGGTATTGCTAAGGCTTATATTGAGTTCTTCAGAGGGACTCCCTTATTGGTTCAATTATTCTTATTATACTTTGGATTACCAAACTTAGGAATAGATATTAGTGCTTATTTGGCTGCTATTTTAGGATTAGGATTAAATAGTGGTGCTTATGTAGGGGAGGTAGTGCGTTCTGGGATCAACTCTATTGACAAAGGGCAGATGGAAGCAGCCCGTTCAGTAGGAATGAGTTATCCTCAGGCTATGCAATATGTAATCTTACCACAGGCTATTAAGAGAGTTATTCCACCTTTAGGTAATGAATTTATTGCTTTGTTAAAGGATTCCTCTCTAGTATCAGTAATTGCTGTTAAGGATTTAACTAGACAAGGGCGACTAATTATTAGTAGAACCTATGAGTCCTTTTTAATCTTTGCAGCAGTAGCGGTGCTATACTTTGTAATGACCTTTATTATGACAAGGGTAGTTAATTATGCTGAAAGGAGGTTAAGTGTCAGTGATTAAGATAGAAGATTTGCACAAGAGCTTTGGAAAACTAGAGGTTCTAAAAGGTATCAATGAAGAAGTAAAGCAAGGGGAAGTTGTTGTTGTTATCGGACCTAGTGGCTCTGGAAAGAGTACTTTCTTAAGATGCTTAAACCTTTTAGAGGATATTACAGCAGGGAAGGTCTATATTGAAGGTCAACAGATCAATTCACCCAAAGCAGATATAGATTTAATTCGTCAAGAGACAGGAATGGTATTTCAGCATTTTAATCTCTTTCCTCATAAGACAGTCTTGGATAACATAACCTTAGCTCCTATTAAGGTTAAAGGGGTTAGTAAAAAAGAGGCAGAAAAGATAGCTTATGAGTTATTAGAGAAGGTTGGTCTAAAGGATAAAGCTGATGCTTATCCAAGCCAATTATCTGGTGGACAGAAGCAGAGAATTGCTATTGCTAGGGCTTTAGCAATGCAACCAAAGGTAATGTTATTTGACGAGCCTACTTCTGCTTTGGACCCAGAGATGGTAGGAGAGGTATTAGGAGTTATGAAGGATTTGGCCAATGAAGGTATGACTATGGTGGTTGTAACCCATGAGATGGGATTTGCCCGTGAGGTAGGAGATAGAGTGTTGTTTATGGATCAGGGTATAGTAGTTGAAGAAGGAAAGCCAGACCAGATATTTACTAATCCTCAGGAAGAGAGAACTAAAGAGTTTTTGGCTAAGGTATTATAATGAATATAGTATAACTTTAAGCTTGAACTCAAAATGCCTAGAAGATAAATATAGTCTAATAGCCTAGGCTTAAACTCAATCTAAACCTAAATCTTTGCCCAATATTGTTGACAATTTTTGTGTATTATGTTATAGTTTTAGCTGGAAAGTGATAAAATCACTAGAATTTTTCAAGCAATTTTTAGGAGGAATGCAAGAATGAGATTAGAAGGAACTGTAAAATGGTTTGACAATGAAAAAGGTTACGGATTTATTGAAAGAGAAGGTGGAGATGACGTATTTGTACACTTCTCTGCAATCCAAGCAGAAGGATTCAAAAGCTTAGAAGAAGGTCAAGTTGTTGAATTTGAAATTGTTGAGGGAGAAAGAGGACCTCAAGCTGATAATGTAGTTAAGCTTTAATTCTATACATAGGTAATTAGAGCATTATGGTAACCCCAGATTAATCTGGGGTTCTTAGTATTTTTTGAACTATCTAATTATCCTTTAAAATTAATATATCAGCAAAAACAGGATAATGGTCTGAAGCATCTGAAGGGAGGATACCTAAATTTTTAATAGGCATCTTTGTCAATAAGTATATATTATCAATTTTAAGATTTTCATTGATTAGGGTCTCTCCAATATTTTTGTTTGCTAATTCTTCAACTTCAAAGAAGATTTGCTTTATAGCTTTCAATTCAGTAGAATCTTTATTGACATTGAAATCACCCATTAAAAGACTTAGATTATCCTTTTCTTTTATATTTATATAACCTAAGATATCCTTTATTTGAGATTGGCGATCTTCAGTTGATAAGCCTAAATGGGTATTATAAATGTTAAGAGTTATATCATTAATTTCAATATCTACAGCTAATAGAATTCTCTGTTCTAAATTACCTGATAGATATTTAACTTCTATATTAGTTATAGGGAATCTACTTAAAACTCCTAGTCCATACCCACCAATTCCCTTAGCTAAAGCTGGAGCAAAAGTCGAATACATATTGAGTTCCTTAGCTAATATATCTAATTGTTCATCATAATTGCTTCTAATCCCCCACTTCTGATCAACTTCTTGTAATGTTATGATATCTGCATTTAAGTTTTTAAGTGTAGCTGCTATCGCTTGTAGATTATATTTATCATCTTGATTAACGCCATGATGGATATTATAGGTTGCCACTCTGATTTTAGCTATTGAATCCTTCTTCATCTGACACCCTCCCATAATTATAATTTCCATAAAGATTATAAGAAGTACTATGAATATAATTTTCCAATCTCTCAATTTTTCTACTCCTTGTTTAAGTTTATTGAGACTTCTTGTTCTTAATGCTCAAATTCTTGATTAGGATAGTTAAAACCTCTTGGTAAATTTATTAAAGGAAAATTATATTAAGTAATAAAGGTGATTTATCTAAAATAAGACTTATAATATAGTTATTTAATTTTAAATTAGAGTTTATATAGTAATAAATTGGAGGTAATGAGTAAAATTTTTTGTTGGAAATTAAAAATAAATAGAATAAAAAGAAGGAATATCTCAATTAAAGATAGAATTAATATAATATAAGATTATCCAGATTATCTTGGAAGGAGTTGGTCTAGTAATGAAATTTATTGTTAGAGGTAAAAACATAGAAATAACAGATTCTCTGAGAGACTATGCTGAAGATAAGATTGGTAAGGTTAGAAAGTATTTTGAATATGAAGATGTTATAGAAGCTCAAGTTTCTTTAGAAGTTGAAAGAGGGCGACATATTGTAGAGGTAACTCTTTTTGTAGACGGTCTTATTTTACGAGCTGAAGAGAAGAGTGATGATATGTATGCTTCTATAGATGGAGTAGTTTCAAAATTAGAAGGTCAAATCCGTAAATATAAAACAAAGATCAACCGTAAGATAAAAGGAATTAATAAAGAAGATATCTTAAATATAGAAGAAGATAATACCGATGAGGAAGAACATGAAGTAAAGGTTGTTAAGACTAAGAAGTTTGCTATCAAACCTATGTATGTAGAAGAGGCAGTTATGCAGATGGATTTATTACACCATGACTTTTTTGTATTCTCTAATGCTAAGACAGAAGAGGTTAATGTAGTTTATAAAAGAAATGATGGGAATTATGGTTTAATTGAACCAACGTTCTAAAGTATATAAGTATATAATTAAGAAGGCTAGCTATTAATAGCTAGCCTTTTTTCTTATTTTCTTCAATAGCGACTATGAAATAGAGAGAGGTTTTAGTTGGTTGACAGTATATGGTTAATGGTGTATAGTTAAATTGAGATTTAAATTTAATAATTATAAATAATATAAATGTTGCTTATAATAAAATTTTCAGATTTGTGTAAATTATTTTAGAGAGGTGAATACGTATATATGTTTAAACTTTTAAAGAAGCTATTTACTGACCCAAATGAGAAGGAGCTAAGAAAGCTAGAGCCGATAGTAGAAGAGATTAATAATTTAGAAAGAAAGATTGGCTCTTTAACAGATGTGGAATTAAAGAAAAAGACTGACGAATTTAAAGATAGATTAGCACAAGGGGAGACTTTAGATCAGATTCTACCTGAGGCATTTGCTGTAGTAAGAGAAGCATCCAAGAGAACTACTGGTATGTGCCATTATGATGTACAGTTGATTGGGGGTATAGTTTTACACCAAGGAAAGATTGCTGAGATGAAGACTGGGGAAGGTAAGACTTTGGTAGCTACATTACCAGTTTATCTTAATGCATTAACAGGAAAAGGTGTTCATGTTATTACTGTAAATGATTATTTGGCAGAGCGTGATAGTGAGTGGATGGGACAGATTTATGAATTTTTAGGTTTAGAAGTTGGACTAGTATTAGAGGATATGGATTATGATGAACGGAAGAAGGCATATCAGGCTGATATTACCTATGGAACAAATAATCAATTTGGTTTTGATTACTTGAGAGATAATATGGCTGTTGATGATGAACATTTAGTTCAAAGAGAGTTACATTATTGTATTGTGGATGAGGTAGATAGTATCTTAATTGATGAGGCTCGCACCCCATTGATTATTTCTGGACCTACACAACAATCTCCATCCTTATATTATAAATTTGCTGAAATAGCAAAAAAGTTAAATAGCGAGGAGCATTATACTGTAGATGAAAAGGCCAGCTCTATTACTTTAACTGATGAGGGAAATGATAAGGTGGAGAGTGTACTGGGGATTGATAACTTATATGACAATCAGTATATGGATTATTTACACCATATCAATCAAGCCTTAAGAGCAAAAGAATTGATGAAGAGGGATAAAGATTATATCGTTAAAGATGGAGAGGTTCATATTGTTGATGAATTTACTGGTCGCTTAATGTCTGGACGCCGTTATAGTGAAGGTCTTCATCAAGCAATTGAAGCCAAAGAGGGAGTACAGATTCAAAAAGAGAGTCAGACCCTTGCTAGTATTACCTTCCAGAATTATTTTAGAATGTATGATAAATTAGCTGGTATGACAGGTACTGCTGCTACTGAAGAAACTGAGTTTGAAGAGATTTATAATTTAAAAGTAGTTGTTATTCCAACAAATGAACCAGTAGCCCGTGAAGATTTACCTGATGTAATCTATAAGACTGAAGATGCCAAGTTTAATGCTGTAGTAGCAGATATTAAAGAGAGGTATAAGAAGGGGCAACCGGTATTGGTTGGAACTGTCTCTATTGAGAAGTCCGAAGAACTAAGTAGGAGGTTAAAGCAAGCTCATGTACCCCATGAAGTATTGAATGCCAAATACCATGAGCGAGAGGCTGAGATTGTTAAAAGAGCTGGTCAACGGGGAGCAATTACTATTGCTACTAATATGGCTGGTCGTGGTACCGATATAGTTTTAGGTGATGGTGTCGATAAATTAGGAGGTCTCCATGTGGTTGGTACAGAACGCCATGAGAGTAGACGGATTGATAATCAGTTAAGAGGGCGTTCTGGAAGACAGGGAGACCCAGGTTCTTCCCGTTTTTATGTATCATTAGAAGATGATTTGATGAGATTATTCGGTTCTGATAGAATTGCAGGGGTGATGAATACTTTAGGGTTAGAAGATGATCAACCTATTGAGCATAATTTAATTACCAAATCTATCGCTAATGCTCAAAATAGAGTAGAATCCCGTAACTTTGAAATTAGAAAGAGTATCTTAGAGTATGATGATGTACTAAATAAACAGAGACAGGTTATCTATAATCAACGGCGAAAGGTTTTAGAAGGAGAAGACTTAGAAGAGATAATCTTTGGGATGGCAGAGCAATGGTTAGATGAAAGCTTAGATATTTATATAAATGATAAAGTACATCCTGATGAATGGGACTTAGAAGGTTTGGTCAATTATTTAGCTAATCAGTTAAAAGGTTTAGACTTATCTAAAGAGGAATTAGAAAGATTGAGTAGAGAAGAGATTAAAGATGAGTTATTCAATAAATTCACCACTGCTTATCAAGCAAGAAGAGCAGAGCTAGGTAATGATGGGATGGAAGAGTTAGAGAAGGTAGTTATGCTTAAGATTATTGACCAAAAATGGATGGATCATCTTCATGCAATAGATGACTTACGCCAAGGGATTGGTCTAAGAGCCTATGGACAGAGAGATCCTTTAATTGAATATAAATTTGAAAGTTTTGAGATGTTTAAGCAGATGAGTTCTTGGATTAGAGAGGATATTATTAAGTATTTATTTGCTATTGAAGTGGTAAGAAATGATAGTATAGAGGATAATAGAAGCTTTAATTATGGCCATGGACCCTTAACAACGGCTTATGATACTGTGCGCCCACCTGTTCAAGGTCAAGGTCAACAAGAAGGAGAGGTTAAGTTAAAGCCGATTGTTAAAGGTGAAGAACCAGGTAGAAATGATCCTTGTCTTTGTGGAAGTGGGAAGAAGTATAAGAAATGTTGTATAAATAAGTAAAAAGTAACGAATAAATTCTTTATTTTTTAGGTTTTTCATACTTGTACTATATAAGAAAAGGAAGTGGTTTGATGTTGGAAAATGAATTAAACTCTAGATTAGAAGTCATTACAGAAAAAATAGCAGATTTGAGGGAGTCTCTTTGACTATGATGCTTTAGTTGCTAAGAAAGGTGAGCTAGAAGGTGAGATGGCTAACCCTAACTTTTGGAATGATAGTGACAATGCCCAGAAGGTAGCTCAGAGATTAAGTGGTATTAAAGGGAAAATAGGTGAATTTGATCAACTCAATAATGAGAGTGAAGAGCTAATCCTATTATTAGAGTTAGCTGTAGAAGAGGATGATAAAGGTGTAATTAAAGAGGTTCAAAAGAGGGTTGAAAGGTTGGAGAAGGATTGGGAACAATTAGAACTAAAGACCCTATTATCTGGTGAATATGATGAGAACAATGCCTTATTATCTATCAATCCAGGAGCTGGAGGAACTGAGTCTCAAGATTGGGCTGAGATGTTACTAAGGATGTATACTCGTTGGGCAGAACAGCATGGATACAAGGTACAGACTTTGGAATTTATGGCTGGTGATGAAGCTGGAATTAAGAGTGTAACTTTACAGATAACAGGTCCTTATGCTTATGGATATCTAAAGGCTGAAAAAGGGGTTCATCGTCTAGTAAGAATATCTCCTTTTGATGCTTCAGGAAGGCGGCATACTTCCTTTGCTTCTGTGGATATTATGCCTGAGATTGATGATGAGATTGAGATTGAAATTGACCCTAGTGATTTGAAGATAGATACATATCGAGCTAGTGGTGCAGGGGGGCAGCATGTTAATACTACTGATTCTGCTGTAAGAATTACCCATATTCCTACAGGGATTGTAGCTCAATGTCAAAATGAACGTTCTCAGCACAAAAATAAAGAGAGTGCTATGAAGATTCTCAAATCTAAGTTATTTGAGTATATGCAGGAGAAGGAAGCTGAAAAGCTAGATGAGATTCGTGGCGAGTATAAAGAGATTGCTTGGGGGAGTCAGATTCGTTCTTATGTTTTCCATCCTTATCAGATGGTTAAAGATCACCGAACTAATGTAGAAACAGGTAGGATCAATGATGTGATGGATGGAGATTTAGATAAATTTATTGAAGGTTATTTAAAGCAGATATAATATTTTAAGCGGAGAGTTTTCTCTGCTTTTTACTTTTTCTTAAATAGGTATCTTTCTGGAAAAACACCTATTTGATTACATAAATTTGAATGAGAATTCTATCTATGTTATTGTTGGTAATAAATACTATTGTCTTTGAAGGGTGGTATCTGTAAATGATAATGGTATAAAGAAAGTAGATAGATTGAGAAGAGAGCTGATTAAGAAAGTGGAGGATAAGTCAAATAACCTGCTTGATGAAGATGTTCTAAGTCGTAGTCAGAAGATATATAAAGAGATTTTAAAATTTATGTTAAAATAAAAGAGAAAAAAGCAGTCTATATATAGGCTGCTTTTTATTGATTTTTTGTATACATTTATTGAATTTATTGACAATTTAATAAGAGATCGTTATTATTAATAATTAATACTACCTATTAATATAGGGTTTATAGAGAATATATGATATAATATTCAGTAGAATAAAATAAAAGTATTTTTACTATAAATGAGGTGACCTATGAGTAGATATATAATAGAGATTGTAGTTGTTCTTTTATTTGTGATGGTAAACCACTCTTTTTTTTCTGGAGAAATTGTGTTGGGTGTAGAGAGTATAGAAGAACTACTATTTTCGAATAATATAAGTACACAAATAGGTGACATATATAGATTTTATTTAGAGAATGAGAGATTATTTAACATTATGATAAATTTGATGTTTATGATTAATCTAGTATTATCCTTATTTTTAATTAAGTTTTATAAATCTTATAGAGAAACTTCAAAAGATAAAGAAGATTTAATTAAAAAATTAAAAGGTCAAAATGTTTTGTTAGAGGATATAAAGATACATGTTTGGACCTTTAAGGATAAAGAAACTTACGGTTTAGTAAATAAAGCTCATGCAGAATTTATAGGCAAGAGTAAAGAAGAAATAGAAGATTCTAATATTTATAATATTTATACTAAAGAGGAAGCTAAGAGGTCTATTAATCATAATAGGAGAGTGTTTAGAGAGAAGGTAGAGATTTATACAGAGGAAATATTTAAAGATAAGAATGGTCAAGATAGGATATTAGCTGTAACTAGAACTCCAAAGTTAGATAATCAAGGAAAAATAGAGTACCTTATCTGTTCTGCCTCTGATATTACAGCTCATAAGATGACAGAAGAAAAGATTAGGAATATGACTTATTATGATTCCTTAACTGGGGCATATAATAGAGGATATTATGAATACATTCTACCTAAGTTAGATAGAGAAGAGAACTTTCCATTAAGTATAATTGTGGCTGATTTAAATGGTTTAAAGCTAGCCAATGATGTCTTTGGTCATGAAGCAGGAGATAAGCTTTTAAAGACATCAGCTAGAATTTTAAAAGAATCTATTAGAGGTCATGATATAGTTATTCGTTGGGGAGGAGATGAATTCTGCGCTTTTCTTCCTAATACTAGTGAGGCAGAGGCTAAAGTAATTATTGAAAGAATTCAGAGAAACTGTTTGGAATTAGATTTAGCACCTTTTCCTCCAAATGTTGCTTTAGGAACGGCTACTAAATATAGTTTTTCAGATAAAATTGAAGATGTATTTAATAAGGCTGAGAATATGATGTATAAGCGAAAATCAGAAGAGAAGAACAATATTAATAACCCTATTTTAGCGTCCTTGATAGAACGATTTTTAAATAACGGATATGAGGAAGAAGAACATCTTATTAGAGTTAGAGAGCTTTCTCTTAAGTTTGCTAATAAGTTGGGATTATCTGAGAATTTAACTAATAAGTTATTTTTACTAGCGGAGTTTCATGATATAGGTAGATTGACAGTTTCATCGGGAATTTTGCACAAGAGAGGTGAGTTAAATAGAGAAGATTTAGATGAATTAGACAAGCATATTGAAGCTGGTTATAATATAGCTAAGAACTTTAAAATTTTAAATCCAATTTCTGAACTGATTCTTTATCATCATGAGAATTGGGATGGTAGTGGGTATCCGATAGGATTAAAGGGAAAGGAGATACCATTGCTATCAAGGGTTCTAAGAATTATTGATGCTTATGATATAATGATTAATGGTAGGCCTTATAGGCAAGCAGTCTCTAAAGAAGAAGCAATTAGAGTATTACAAGAAGGAGCAGGAATTAAGTATGATCCTGAGCTTGTTAGTCAATTTATAGAGTTGGTAGAAGATAATCAAGAAGTTAGAGGGGATAAATGGAAAGAGATAGCTGAATAGAATAAAAAAAACCCTATTTAGATGTAACGTTACATCTAAATAGGGTTTTTTAAATCAACTCTAATCTGCTTGCTAGCTAAGTATAACTATTATTCATCTCACATAAAAGTATATAAAGTATTTATCAATTTGGTTTACGAGTATATTTATTGATTCTTTGAGGTGAGGTGATAAGGTGAGTTCAATTATTATAACAACAGCCATTGGTCTATTAGCAGGGATGTTGGGAACGGGTTTGGGAGGGATTGTTACTTTTTTTTGGAGAAAGCCCACTAATAAATCGGTTAGTTTCTTATTAGGAATTGCAGGGGGGATTATGTTAGCTATTGTAATGGTTGATTTAGTCCCTGAGTCTATTCATCATAGTAGTTTAGCCTATGCAATTAGTGGATTGTTACTAGGATTTATCCTATTGAGTATAACCAGTAAATTTTTTAGAAAGTATATAAAAGGAGAAGAGTATATTCATACAGGGGTATTGCTGGGTTTAGGTATCTCTATGCATAATTTTCCAGAAGGCTTAGCTATTGGAGCAGGTTATATTGCTACAGCAGAGTTGGGTTTTGGGTTGGCAATAGTTATGGCATTTCATAACTTTCCTGAAGGTTTATCGATGGCAACTCCAATGAATGTAGGTGGGTGGAGCCCTATCAGAATCTTGATAGCCACACTACTACCTGGGATACCAATGGGAATTGGTGCTTTTTGTGGGTCCTTGATAGGTTATATCTCTCCAGAATTCTTATCGGTTACTTTAGGATTTGCAGGGGGAGGGATGTTATATCTGACCTTATTTGAATTGATACCTAGTTCTTATAATTTTGATTATGGTTTAGATGCAACTTTAGGAATAATAGTAGGATTAGGGACGGGAGTGGTGTTGACATTTTTATTTTAAATTAACTGATATTGATAATATTATAGATTAAGAAATTTTTAATCCAATATACAGCTGGGGGTGAAAATATGAGAAATTTTAAGGTGCTCTTGATTATTTTTATTCTATTAATATTGGCATTTATGCAATTTTACTTACCAGAATCAATTTCTCAAAGATTGAGTAGTACTTTAAGAGAAGAAGTTGATAAGAGTGATAGATTAGAGGTAGATATTGATTCTTTTCCTGCTATAGAGTTATTGATAGGTAGAGTAGATAATTTGGAGATTAGTGCAGATAATCTTATTATAGATTCATTACCAATCAATAAATTTGAAGGGGAATTTAAGGATTTAAAGGTTAAGAAGATAGAGGGTCAATGGCAGGTAACAGAAGGGAAAAATACTTATCTCAATTTGAAGGTATTAGAAAAAGCGTTGAACCAATATCTTGTTAGTAGAGAGGAACTGAATATATTTGATAAATTTAAGATGGAGCTTTTAAAGAATAAAGTGATGATGACTGGGGATATACAATTTTTTAATGCCAATGTCAATATTCAACTAGCAGGTAATTTTGTAGTTAAAGATAAAGATACTATTGTCTTCAATTCTGATGAATTAGCAGTAGAAAATATTATTATCCCTAAAAGTTTGATTGAACAGATTAAGGATAAGTTACAATTTGAGATTGATTTTGCTGATCTACCCTTTCCCGTTGAGATTCAACAGGTCAATTTAGAGGAGGATAGCTTAAAGATTTTGGGAGAAAATAGGTAGAAGATTAGAATAGGTGATAAGTGAACAGTGGCGAGAAAGAGAAGTATGCTAGTTACTTGTAACTGTTCACTAGTTACTGTAATACAACTTTACTTTAGTTAAATATTATTATAAAGTTGGATTACTATAGACGATCGAGTGAAGGTTTGAAACAATTCCTATATAATATAATTTGTAACTAAGAGTTTCGCTTAAACCTCTATAATATACTTTTGAAATTTGTTTGTTGATAAAGATTACTTCTAATTAATAAGATTTACTGAAATTTTAATTTTAATATAACAAATATAAGTAACTTCGAAAAATTAATTATAAGAAGATAATAAACTATAAGATAGAAGGGATAATATGGAGAAGAGAAAAAATTTTTATCAACTGGCAGGACCTATTTTTGTTGAAATTCTATTATTTATGCTAAGATATCTTTATGTTAAGTCAATTTAATGATAGGGCTGCTGGTGCTGTAGTTGCATCTAATCAGATAATTGCTAATCTAAATTTGATATTTGCAATAATTTCGGCAGGGAAGCAGTACTAGTAGCACAGAAAATGTTGGGGCAAATGAAATAGAGCAGGCTTATGAGACTAGAATTAAGAATTTTAAAATTTCTATGGTCTTTACAGAAGTAAGTAGTATATTTATCTTCTTTTTCGGAAGATATCTCATGGGAGTTTATACAGACAACTCTCAAATTATACTATTAGGTATATCAGTTTTGATGATAGGTGCCTTTCTAGAACCAAGAAGAAACTTTAATGTTGTACTTATTAATAGTTTAAGAGGGGCAGGAGATGGTATATTTCCTGTAGTAATGGCAATTATCTCTACTTGGGGAGTTGCAGTCTTAGGTGGGTACTTTTTTGGAGTAGTCCTGGGCTATGGACTTCCTGGTATTTGGATTGGAATGACCTGTGATGAATGGATTAGAGGAATCTATATGTTAGCTAGATGGCATAGTAGAAAGTGGACTAAGAAATCAATAGTAGGATAAAGAGTAAGAAGACCTTGTATAAATTATTAATGTGACCTATATCATACTAATTTTGTATAATCTATATTATAATTAATTTGGTGATTTAATTACAAGATAGAGTGATTATAATATTACTTAGAAATTTATCAGAGGTATTATTTAATAAAGAAGTAATAGAATATATTGCTTAAGTTTATAAATTCTATTTTTAGATATTACTTAACATAGTTAGCAATTCTAGACTCCCTTGTTTGTTTTTAAATATATTTTAAAAATAGTAGCTGATCTCAGCTACTATTTTTATTTTAACAATTTATTTAGTTCTTCAATCTCTTCTTTTATCTGCTGTATATAATCATCAGTAGTGAAGAATTGATAATTAGATTCGATAATAGCTATTGCTCCTTTAATACTTGCTCTTAAATTGAAGATAGCAACTTGATAGTCTGCTTTGACACTTTTTTTGACATTAGCTCTGATTTCAGTTGCTAGTTCAAGGGCTAATGCTGAATTTTTAGCTATCTCTAAAGGGGTATTTATTATCTCTTTTAAACTCTCTTTGTCTTTAAATTGTTTCTGCTGATTGAGCTTAAAGGCTTGAACATCTGCATCTATACTTTTAAGAAGATTCTTCTCTAATTCTTCTAAATCGATCGATAGACTGCTGACCTTAGAGACTAATTGAAGTAAAGATACTCCTAATAGGGCAGTAGTAGCAATCGTTGATCCTCCAGCTGGAATAGGCTCTTCTGTACTAGCAAGTAATTGGCTGAACTCTTGAATAGACTTCTTTATAATAATCTTAATTACCTCCCCATATATATTCTGTAAAGTTAATTATATAATAGCTTAATAGATGAGTAAACAGATAATCATTATTTTTGGTAAATTATCACGCTAAATGTGAGTTATATCATATAAGTCTATATTTAATAGAGTTATAATAGGATTAAGAAGAGTGGAATTTAGATTATCTTTATACATAAGGAGGAGATAGAATGTCTTATCCTGTAGTTGATAAAGAAGAGTGTATTGCTTGTGGAGTCTGTGAAGGGGTTTGCCCTGCAGATCCTAACGTTTTTAAGGTTGAAGATGTATCTAATGTTGTTAATCCAGATAGTTGTATTGCTTGTGAGGCTTGTGTGAACAATTGTCCAGTTTTATGTATTAAGCTGGAAGACTAAATATAATTAACTTATAGGAGGGATTTTTAATGTCAATGTTCTGTTATCAATGTCAAGAAGCATCAGGAGGAAAAGGTTGTACAGTCAGAGGTGTCTGTGGTAAGACTGATACTACAGCAAACCTACAAGATTTGTTAATCTATTTGCTTAAAGGAATTTCAGTTTATAGTACAAAGGCTAAAGAACTTGGAGTTGAAACTCCACAGGTAGATACCTTTGTAATGGAAAGCTTATTTATGACAATTACTAATGCCAACTTCGATAATGATGCTTTTGTAGAGCAGATTAAAGAGGCTTTAGAGTTAAGAGATGAGATTAAGGCTAAAGCTGAAGCAGCAGGTGCAGAGTTTGCTGACCTATATGAAGGAGCTACTTGGACAGGAACAGAAGAAGAGTTTTCAGCTAAGGCTAAAGAGGTTGGAGTCTTACAGACAGATAATGAAGATGTAAGGTCTTTAAGAGAACTGATTACTTATGGTGTTAAAGGATTGGCTGCTTATACAGAGCATGCTTATAATCTAGGATATGAAAACCAAGAGATTTATGACTTTATGCAAAAGGCATTGGCTGCAATCACTGATGATAGTTTGACAGCTGATGATTTAGTAGCATTGACTTTAGAGACTGGTAAGTTTGGTGTAGAAGGTATGGCTCAACTAGATAAAGCTAATACAGAGACTTATGGTAACCCAGAAATTACAGAAGTAAATATCGGAACTAGAAATAATCCAGCTATCCTAATTAGTGGTCATGACTTAAAGGATATAGAGCAGTTACTAGAGCAGACAGAAGGAACTGGAGTAGATGTTTATACTCACTCTGAGATGTTACCAGCTCACTATTATCCAGCATTTAAGAAATATGAGCACTTTGTAGGTAACTATGGTAATGCATGGTGGAAGCAGAAAGAAGAGTTTGAGAACTTCAATGGACCAATTTTATTTACAACTAACTGTATAGTGCCACCAAAAGGTAATGCTAGTTATAAAGATAAAATCTTTACAACAGGTGCTGCTGGACTAGATGGAGCAACTCATATCGAAGCTGATGAGAATGGAAAGAAAGATTTCACTGAAATTATTGAGTTAGCTAAAAAATGTGATGCACCTCAAGAGATTGAAAATGGAAAGATTGTAGGTGGATTTGCCCATAATCAGGTATTAGCATTAGCTGATAAGGTTGTAGATGCAGTTAAATCTGGTGCTATTAAACGATTCTTTGTAATGGCTGGTTGTGATGGAAGAATGAATAGTAGAGATTACTATACTGAATTTGCTAGAGAGTTACCAGAGGATACAATAATTCTAACAGCAGGCTGTGCTAAGTATAGGTATAATAAGCTTGACTTAGGTGATATTGGAGGAATTCCTAGAGTGTTGGATGCAGGACAATGTAATGACTCTTACTCCTTAGCAGTGATTGCAATGAAGCTACAAGAGGTATTTGAGCTAGATGATATCAATGAACTACCTATCTCATATAATATCGCTTGGTATGAACAGAAGGCTGTAATTGTATTATTAGCTCTATTATACCTAGGGGTTAAGAATATCCACTTAGGACCGACATTACCAGCATTCTTATCAGAGAATGTAGCCAATGTCTTAGTTGAGAACTTTGGTATCGGAGGAATTACTGAAGTAGCAGAAGATATTGAAATGTTCATGCAAGGTTAATTTCTATAAATAATCTGAAGCCTATTCCTTTGGGATAGGCTTCTTAATAATAATTAGAGAGGTGTTTTTTAATGAATATCTATGACTTTGCCCTTGATTTTGAGAGAGAGAATAAGGACTATTATGAAGAATGTGCTGAGCAGACAAGAGATAGCAATTTAAAGAGAATCTTTAATTATTTGGCTAAAGAAGAGAGAAGACATGAAGAGATTGTTAAGAAATTAAAACAAGAAGAGGAAGTTGCTAAGATAGAGTCTGATATCTTGCCTAAAGCTAAAGAGGTCTTTAAAGAGATAGCTAAGAATATTTCTGTCAATAGTGAGAAGCCAGTTCAAGAGGATGTTAACCTTTATAGAAAGGCTGTAGAGATGGAACGAAGCAGCTACAACTTCTACAAAGAGAAAGCTGAAAAAGTTGATATTTCTAAGATTAAAGAAGCCTTTTTAAAATTAGCAAAAGAAGAGAAACGCCATGAAATTATTATGGATAATATTGTAGAGCATCTAGAGAGACCTCTAAATTGGATTGAAGATGCAGAGTTTAATCATTTAGATGAATATTAAGATTTAAAGTTGGATATATTTTGATACTGTTGAAAGGTTTAAAAGCGAAAAAAATTAAATGATTAGCCACGGCACCCTAAAGGAGATTATTTTATTGACTGAAGAAGTAGTCTTGGGCTGTAAAAAATTAATTAAAAAGATAATCATTTGATTTTAATTTGTGAAAATCCGTGTATATCTGTGGCAAAAATGCGTTTTAAATTTATTTTTAGAGTTGCTAATCTCTTTATTTATGAAGATTTATGTAGATTCGTGGCTAAAAATTATTTGAGCTATTCTTTAATAACTTCAATTAGAATAATTAACCTTAAAGATTCTCATCCTAATTATAAGGATGAGTTTTTTTATTTATCATACACAAATGGGGGATTCTAATGAAGAGGTTCCTAAGTTTAATTGTCATAGTTGGGTTACTTTTTGCTATATTTTTAATTACTAAGAGGCATCAAGTGGAGAGTACTAATAGAGATGTAGAATTAGTGATGGATTATAGCTTATTAGCAGAGAAAGAACAGGTTGATTTATTGATCAAGCTTAAAGAGTTGGGAGTTAATTCAGTAGCATTTGAACAAGAAAGTTTAAGGACTTTGGATACTAAGAATAGAATAACCTATTATTCAGGTAGAGAGCTTAATTTTCTTAGTAAATTTATATCTCAAGATAAAGATTTTGATATAGATAATTTATATATTACGGGAGACAATAAACTGTTATTAAGGCTTAAAGACCTATTAGTTATGAAGTTAGGGGAAGGTAGAGTTGAGCAGAGTGGTGATTTTTTAGTAATCTCTGATTGGGAAGATAAGTATTTAGATACTCCCCTTTATTTTGATACTGAAGTAATGGCTAAGCTAAAGGGGTTAAGATTTAATCTAGTCCCTCGTGTAGCTGCTAATAATTCAGTTAAAGATTTTCGAGAGATGATTAATAGATTGCCTGATTTTGAAAAGGTAATCTTCAGTGGAGATAATGTAGTTGGGTATCCAGAAGAGATTAAAGAGACAGCTAAAGCTTTAAAGGAGAATGGGATGACTTTAGGTGTAATTGAACCTTTTATTGCTTATCAGTTAGGTGCAAATCAGTTGGCTAGAAGGATTAATCTAAATGCTGTTAGGGTACACAGTTTACAGCAAGAGGAATTAGCAAAGTTGGGTGTAGAGAAGACTACTGACCGTTACTTCAAGGCAGTTTATGAGAGGAATGTCAGAGTTCTATATTTAAAGCCCTTTGATGAAAGAGAAGATACCATCAAATTTATCAAAGTATTAGCAGAAAAACTGCATAAATTTGGTTACCACTTAGAAACAGCAAAGCCCTTTAGACATATGAATAATAACGAAGGGTTAAAGCTGATTGTTGCAGTATCTATAATAGCTATAATCAGCCTAGTATTAACTTTATGGAGTCCAAAGTTGGCTTATCTCTGCTTTGGTTTGGGAACATTAGTTTTAGTTACACTTTATTCTTTTAATTCTCAGTTGATCTTGGAACTGATGGCTTTAAAATCTGCAATTATCTTTCCACTAATTACTTTTATTTATCTAGTAAATTCAATTAAAGGTAATAATACTTTAATTAATACCTATAACCTCTTTATACAGGGGATTACAATAACTCTGTGTGGAGGAGTTTTGATAGAAGGGCTGTTAGCAGATAGGGAGTATCTATTACAGGTTTCACAATTTAGAGGGATAAAATTGGCTTTTTTACTTCCTTTAATTTTGAGTACAGTCTATTATTTATATTTTGAATATGGTAGCTTAGGGGATTTAAAGAAGGATATAAACAAGTTACTTACAAGAAAGATAAGTATACAGGATGTAATTATAATTTCTACCTTAATAATTGGAGGAATTATTTACTTGATTAGAACTGGTAATAATCCAATAATCCCAGTGACTGGGTTAGAGTTGCAACTTAGAGCTTTATTAGAAGATATCTTGGTGATCAGACCTAGGTTTAAGAGTTTTTTACTGGGACACCCCTTGTTGATTTTGGGCATTTATCTATCCTTTAAAGAGCAACAATATTTATGGTTGCTATTATTAGGATTGATTGGACAGATTACTATTTTGAATACCTTCTCCCACCTTCACACTCCTTTTATTATCTCTTTGATTAGGGTATTGATTGGAGTGGGATTAGGAGGAGTTATTGGGGGAGGTTTGATTGGCATAGTCAAATTAATCTCAAGATATAGGGGTAAGTCTTTATTTTAGTTTGATTTGAAGCTATAGTTTAATGAGTATAGTAGGACACTTTTACACCTCACCCCCTAGCCCCCTCTCCTTAATAATGAGAGGGGGAACTGTGTCTCCCTTCTCTTAATCTTAGGAGAAGGGTCGGGGATGAGGTGTTAGGTTTTGAACTTAACTATCAACTATACACTATCAACTCACAAAGGGAAGTGAGCCAATGAAAAGAATAATCTTATCTGGATATTATGGATTTAAGAATGCAGGCGATGAGGCTATTTTAGCGGCTTTAATTGATAATTTTAAGAACAGTAGAGCTGATATCGAGATTATCGTACTTTCATCAAATCCAGAGTGGACAAGGTCAGTACATGGGGTTAAGGCTATCAGTAGGACAAGCAGTACAGGGTTAATTCGTTATCTTAAAGGTGCAGATTTATTGATTAGTGGTGGGGGTAGTTTGTTGCAGGATGTAACCAGTAATAAAACCATTCCCTATTATTTAGGGGTTATCCTCTTAGCTAAAATCTTTAAAGTTCCAGTCTTCTTCTGTGCTCAAGGTGTTGGTCCGATTAATAATATTTTCAATCGCCGTTTAGTTAAAGCTATTTTAAATAGAGTCAATTTAATCACTGTACGAGATGTAGAGTCTAAAGAATTGTTAGAGGAGATAGGGATAAGAGAAGATATACATTTAACAGCTGACCCTGTCTTTGCTCTTCCAAAATCAAATCAAGAGCGAGTAAAAGATATCCTTAAGATAGAAGGAATTAAGGCTAAAGAGAATATACTTGGTATTTCATTAAGACCATGGCAGGATAATAGCTATTTAAAGCAGATGGCTGAAATTTTAGATGGATTAAAGGAGAGATTGGATATTAATATTTTGTTTATTCCCTTCCATTATCCTGTTGATGTAGAGGTTAGCAGAAGGGTGGCTGAGTTAATGAAGAATAAAACAGAGATAATTACTAATAGTTATACTCCTCAAGAGGTATTAGGACTGATAGGAGAGGTTGATATGTTATTAGGTGTAAGGTTACATTCATTAATCTTTGCTGCTTTAAATAGAGTTCCCCTTATTGGAATCTCATATGATCCTAAAATCGATAGTTTTCTCAACAGATTGGAATTATCAGCATTAGCTAAGATTGATAATTTAGATATCTCCGAAGTCATAGGTGAAATAATCGGAATTTGGAGTAGAAAGGAAGAATTACAGAGGGTAATAAAGAAAAAAATTAATAATTTAGAAGGACTAGCACGACAGAATATAGAACTATCATTAGGGATTCTAGGTGATAATTCATGAGAGATAGAGTAGATATTTTAGGAGTATTGGTAGACAGAGTTGCTCAAAAGGAGGCACTAAATAGAGTCAAATCCTTTATAGATTCTCAGAATAGCCATATAATAGTTACTCCTAATGCCGAGATGATTGTTAGAGCACACCAAGATGAAGAGTTAAAAAGGATTCTCAACTCTGCTGATTTGGTTATTCCTGATGGAACTGGGGTAGTGTTGGCTTCTAAGCTATTAGGAGACCCTTTAGCAGAAAGGGTTACTGGGATTGATTTGGTAAAGGATTTACTAGAGATTGGAAGTAAAGTAGGCTATAATTTTTACTTCTTAGGTGGTGCACCAAAAGTAGCTCAAGAGGCTAAAACCAAGGTTAAAGAGAAGTATCCCAACTTAAATATTAGAACCCATCATGGTTATTTAGATAGAGAATCAGAAACTAAAGTCTTAGAGGAGTTAGAAAATAATAGAGTGGATATACTCTTAGTAGGTATGGGCGTTCCTTTACAGGAGAAGTGGTTGTACAAACATCTAGCCAATTTAAAGGTTCCAGTGGGTATTGGAGTTGGAGGTACCTTTGATATCTTAGCTGGTAAAAAAAAGCGTGCTCCAAAGGTGATGCAGAATTTTCACTTAGAATGGCTATATAGATTATTACAGGAGCCTAAAAGGTTGGCTAGAATGTCGGCATTACCCCAATTTATCTATGAAGTATTGCAAGAGAAGCTTAAAAAATTAAATAAGTTAAAGTAAGTAAGGGTGTTGATGATGAGAAAACAGACGATATATGATTATTTTTGGATTACAATCGGGTCAATAATTACAGCAGCAGGGCTAGTAATGTTCTTAATTCCTAATAAGATTGCAGCTGGAGGGGTAAGTGGACTCTCTACAGTTATCTATTACCTCTTTGGTTTGCCTGTAGGGATGGTCAGTTTGGCTATCAATATTCCCCTCTTTATCATAGGGGTTAAGGAGATGGGGGCTAAATTTGGGATTAGAACCCTTTATGGAATCTTTCTACTCTCTTTTGGGATAGATTTGTTGAACCCTTACCTACCAGTCTTAACCCATGATCCCTTATTGGCATCCATTTATGGTGGGGGAGTAAGTGGTTTGGGTCTTGGACTGGTATTTAGGTCTAAAGGGACTACTGGAGGAACTGATTTAGTAGCCCAATTGATCAATAAATTTACTGGAATTAGTGTAGGTAAAAGCTTAATGATTATAGACTTCTGTGTTATTGCGCTAGCAGGAATAGTTTTTAATGCAGAAATTGCTCTTTATGCCTTTATTGCTATGATGATTACTGGTAAAGCAATTGATATAGTACAAGAAGGATTAAAGATTTCTAAGGGTACTTTTATTATCTCAGACTATTCAGAAGAGATTAGAAAGAATATTTTGGAGAAGATGGACCGTGGAGTTACCATTTTAAAGGGAAAGGGTGGTTTTACTGAGCATAATAAGGATGTCTTACTCTGTATTATCAGCCGTTCAGAGGTCTCTGATTTAAAGAGATTGGTACATAATATCGATAAGAATGCATTTGTAATTATTACTGAAGTTCATGAGGTGTTGGGAGAAGGATTTAATGAGAATGCTTTTAGAGAGTGAGATGTAGTGACGAGCGATGAGCGACAAGTAACAAGTAACTTATTTCTGATTACTTATTGTGCTAGTGGATAGGCTAATCTAATAGAAGGACAGCTCGAAATTTTTTAGTTGACAGTCTTAAAGTAAAAGTTTTGTTTTATACATATTAAATGATAAGTTTCAATATATCCAATTTGGATATATTGAAGATAAAATACATTGAAAAATAACTATTAGTATGATATTATTTAATTGTCAGACGTCATACAATATATATAGGGGGAGAAGAAATGGATAATAAAGAGTTAGCAGCTATGATTGACCATACTATATTGAATGCTGATGCCTTAGATAAAGATGTTAAATTAAGATGCCAAGAGGCTTTAGAATATGGGTTTGCTTCCGTTTGTGTTAATCCTTCTTTTGTTTCTTTAGTTAATAAAGAATTAAAAGGCAGTAAAGTAAAGGTTTGTACAGTAATTGGCTTCCCATTAGGTGAGACTACAACAGAGACTAAGATTTTTGAGACTAGAAATGCAATCAAAAATGGTGCTGATGAAATTGATATGGTAATCAATATTGGTGCGATTAAATCAGGTGCATGGGATATTGTCAAGGACGATATTAAAGCAGTTGTAGAGGCTGCTAAAGGAAATGCAATAGTTAAAGTAATTATTGAAACTTGTTATTTAACTAAAGAAGAGAAGGTCAAAGCTTGTCAAATAGCTAAAGAGGTAGGAGCAGATTTTGTTAAGACGTCTACTGGATTTGGAACTGCTGGAGCAACTGTAGAAGATATCAAATTAATGAAAGAGACTGTTGGTCCAGATATGGGAGTTAAAGCATCTGGTGGAATAAGAAGCAAAGATGATGCTTTGAAGATGATTGAAGCAGGAGCAACTAGAATTGGAGCTAGCTCTGGAGTTGCCATTGTAACTGGTAGCATAGGAACAAGTGATTACTAAAATTAAATAACATAATAAATAAAAGGTGATATCCTAGGATATCACCTTTTATTTATTAATTTTTCAAAATTCTTGACAAAGTTAATTGAATATATTAAACTTATATTGTAAGATGTCAGACGACTTACCTTTATCATTTTTTAATAATTAAGTTGTTATAGGTAAGTTTTTTATTTTAACTTGCTTGTTTAAGTAAGTGGGTGGGAGAGGGAAACCAAATAAGAGGGAGGCAACACAATGAATCAAGTTCTAATCTCTACATTATGTGGAGTGTTAGTAGGAGCTTTATTCTCTTTCTTAAAGTTACCTGCACCAGCTCCGCCTAATTTAGCAGGAGTTATGGGTGTTGTAGGTGTCTATTTAGGTTTAGTATTAAGTAAAAGTTTATTTTAGTAAATTAAAAAATAATATTATAAGAGTATAGATTAAGACTAAGGAGATTTTACTTTGATGTAAAGGTATGGCTTAAGAGGTTAGACGTCTAATAAGATAATAGTTATTGTAGTGGCTATATCATCTTAGCTAAAGATTAGACTTATAAGCTGGCGTCTAATAATCAATAACTATTAATAAGCCTCTAATTTACTATTTAAATATAAACTAAGGAGGCTATTAATATGTCAAGGTTAATTGGTGTAGTTGGTATGTTTGTTCTAATTGGGATCGCTTATCTGATTTCTGAAGATAGAAAGAAGATTGATATACGTCCAGTAATTGGTGGTCTATTATTACAATTGGCATTTGCTTTTACAATTCTCAAGTTACCTATCGGGAAGGTAGTTTTCCAAAAGTTAAGTGATTTTATTGCTACAATTCTAGGATTTTCGACCAAGGGTGCTGAATTCTTATTTGGCTCTTTAATGAGCACAGGTTTTAGTTTTGCACTCTCTGTTATCCCTACAATTATCTTCTTCTCATCACTTATGTCTGTATTATACTACCTAGGAGCTATCCAAAGGGTAGTAGAATTTATGGCTAAGGTTATGAAGAAGGTAATGAACTTAAGTGGTGCAGAATCATTATCTGCAGCAGCAAATGTCTTCGTTGGGCAGACAGAGGCTCCATTGGTCGTTAAGAGATTCGTACCAAATATGACCCGTTCTGAGTTGATGGCGTTAATGTCAGGTGGTATGGCTACTGTAGCTGGTGGTGTAATGGCAGGATATATTGGAATGGGAATTGATGCTGGATATCTATTGGCTGCTAGTATCATGTCAGCTCCAGCTGCTTTGATGATGGCTAAGATTGTTGTACCAGAGACAAAAGAATCAGTTACTTCTGGAGAGATGAAGGTAGATATTGAAGTAAATAATGCTAACATAATTGATGCTGCTGCTGAAGGAGCAAGTGAAGGTTTGAAATTAGCATTGAATGTAGCTGCTATGTTACTTGCTTTTGTATCAATTATTGCCTTAATTAACTATCCATTAAGCTATCTTGGTACAAGTCTAGAGCAGATCTTAGGTTATATCTTTGCACCATTATCCTTAGTAATGGGTGTTCCTATGGCTGAAATTACTGAAGTAGGAAGCTTATTAGGACAGAAGATGGCATTAAATGAGTTTGTAGCTTATACTCAATTGGCTGAAATGATTAAAGAAGGATTATTATCCCACAAAGCTGAATTAATTGCTACCTTTGCATTATGTGGATTTTCTAACTTCTCATCGATCGCTATCCAAATCGGTGGATTAGGAAGCTTAGCTCCAGAAAGAAGAGGAGAGTTGGCACAATTGGGTGTAAGATCATTAGTGGCGGGTTCCTTAGCAACGTATATGACAGCTACAATTGCGGGGATTTTAATGTAATAGAATAGATTATTTGGAGGGAACGGTATGTACCGTTTCCTCTTTTGATATAGACTATAAATAAATTGTTTTAGGTTTTATAATATGAGTATATTGCGATATTTTTACTTTTGAAAAGCAAGCCAAATCTTAGGTTTCGTCTAAGGGCGAGTTTCTTTTGGCATTGCCCCAAAAGAAACTAAAAGGTCTAGAAAAAAATGTACCTATGGGTTCATCCTTAGAACCCTCCGTGGCAAAGCCCACTCACTCCACAATCAATATTTGTTTAGATTAATAAATATAAGAGTCCTACTTCAACGATTACACCGTTACTATTATTCCTTGAGAATATTTGCTTCGTTCAAACAGCAATTTTTTTCGGTTTTAAAAACATTAATTATCTACTATCAATTTAGAAAAATTATTGTAATATTTATTATACTAAGCTTTAGTTTAAACTCTAGAGATTAAGCATAAAAAAATAGATAAAGGTAAAATTAAATTTAGGAGGTGCCTTATGAAAAAGATTGGTGTGTTAACAAGTGGTGGTGATGCTCCAGGGATGAATGCTACCTTGCGAGCTGTGGTGAAGGCGGGCACATATCATAATTTAGAGGTTTTAGGAATCGAGGCTGGCTATATAGGTCTGCTAGAGAATAGATTTAGAAAACTAGATATATTAGATGTAGAAGAGATCGTTAGTTATGGTGGAACTATAATCAAGACCGGAAGAACTAAAGAGTTTCAAAGTGAGGTAGGTTTTAAGAAAGCATTAGCTAATATTAAGAGTTTAGAGCTAGATGGATTGGTGGTTATCGGTGGTAATGGTTCGATGAAGGGAGCACAAAAGTTAGTAGATGCAGGAGTTAAGGTGATAGGAGTTCCTGGAACTATTGATAATGACATTACTGGGACAGATTATGCTATTGGCTTTGATACTGCTTGTAATATTGTAACTAATACAGTCGATAGAATTTTAGATACAGCTACATCTCTAGTAGGGGATACTCCTCGAGTTTTTGTAATTGAGGTGATGGGTCGTAATTCTGGAGAGATTGCAATAACTTCTACTTTAGCAGGAAGTGTAGATGCATTATTAATTCCTGAGCAGGAGGTAGATTATGATGAGATTACTAATAATTTGAAGAGAAAGTTTGAAATGGGCAAGAATTATGGAATCATTCTGATGGCTGAAGGTGTAGGTAAGGTAGATGATATTAGCAGAGAGTTAGAGATGCGCTTAGGCTTTAAAGTTAGGGAAACTTTATTAGGTCATCAGCAACGTGGTGGGCGGCCAACAGCTTTTGATAGAGTGTTGGCAAGTAAGTTAGGAGCAGAAGCGGTTAATCAATTGGTCAAAGGAGAAAATGCTAAGATGGTAGGGGTTAGAAATAACGTGGTAGAAGCAGTAGACTTAGAAGTTGTAAATAGTGAGCAGAAGAAGTTTAATGACAAGAATTATACATTGACTAAGATGATTTGTTATTAAGATTGATAGAAAAAGTATAGTAGAATATCTTTATCTTGAGAGAATTAAAATTCTAAATAAGCTTAAGATGGTTTCTATAATATAGAAACCATCTTAATTTAATTTTTTGATAAAAATATTCCGTTAAAATTTAGTGTTTTTAGGTTATTATTAGTAAAATTATTTATTTTTATCAGATAACTAAAATAAAAACAAAAATTTAATAAAATAAAATTTAAACCATTAAATTAGTTTATTGTCTTGATTTGGTATATTATACATGGTATAATTTTAATATAATATAAAATATGTATTGATTTAATCGTTTTATCTATTATTGATGGTGTAAAAATATAATATATTTCTATTATTCCCGAAACGGCACACTTATTGAAAGATAAGGTCGCAAAGTTTTTGAGTCTAAGGTACAATCTTGTACTAAGATCGTCAGACTATCGAAAGAATAGTGAATAGAAAAGTAAACAGTTCTATTCCTTTCATTAAGAGGGTTAGGACTTTTATTTTTTGTTATGCTGAAAAAAGAATCTTCAGCATATTTAATAAAATTTTTAAATAATTATTCAAGAGATTATACTTAGAGAGGGAGATGGGATATCTATGAAAATTATTAAAAAAAGCAGTTTGTATTTAGTAGCTAGTGTTCTGTTGGTAATAGGCCTAAGTTTAACTAGTTATGCTCAGATTGAGGGTCAAGATACTTTATTTCAAATTTCAACAATCGATGCTTTATTGCAAGGACTATATGATGGAGATATTACTACTGGTCAATTGTTAGACCATGGTAACTTTGGTCTTGGAACTTTCCATGCTTTAGATGGAGAGATGGTGATTTTAGATGGTGTGGCTTATCAAGTAAAATCCACTGGAGAAGTAAAAGAGGTTTCAGATATTGTCAAAACTCCCTTTGCTGTAACTACATATTTTGAAGAAGATAAAAAGGCTGTATTTAAGGGAATAAAGGATATTGAGGAGCTTAAAGAAGAATTAACAGAATTGTTACCAAGCAAGAATATATTCTATGCTGTCAAAATTGAAGGAGAATTTAAACATGTAAAGACTCGTAGTGTTCCTAAGCAGAGCAAACCATATCCAAAGTTAGCTGAAATAGCTGCTACACAGCCAACCTTTGATTTTTATAATGCCAAGGGTACATTAGTTGGTTTTTGGTCTCCTTATTATGTTAATGGAATTAATGTTCCTAAATTTCATTTACATTTCATTACTGAAGACCGTACAGGTGGGGGACATGTACTTGAGTGCCAGTTAAAGCGTGGAGAAGTTCAAATTGATTATTCATCAGGCTTCCAATTAATCTTACCTCATAGCGAAGCATTTAGAAATATAAAGTTAAATGAACAATCTGGAAATGATTTAGGAGATGTTGAAGAGTAGATCTCAATTTTAAATTTAATTAGCTTCCTCTTTTAGAGGAAGCTTCTTTAATAATTATATGTAATTAAATTTTATAAAAAATATGTTTTAAGGAGGAAGGATAAATTGAAGAAAAAATTATCAATTTTATTGGTTTTGGCATTGGTACTATTTGCTCATATTTCAGTAGTATCTGCAGCTCAATTTAAAGATGAATATAAGCTTAGTGTAGTTGTTGGTCCAGGTTTTCCTTGGGGAGCTGGAGCAGAAAAATTTGTTGAATTGGTAGAAGATAGAACAGCAGGGAAGGTAAAGATCAAACCTTATTTTGGTGGAAAGCTATTTGCTGGAAAGCAAACTAATGAATTTGCAATGTTACAGCAAGGACAAATAGATATGGCTATATCATCAACTATTAACTGGTCCTCTCAGGTTAAGGAGTTAAATGTCTTTTCTCTGCCTTTTATGTATCAAGGTTATGATGAGATTGATGCTATTTATAATGGTAAGACAGGAGCATATATTTTAAATTTATTAGAAGAGAAAGGTGTTAAGGCGTTTGGTTGGGGAGAAAATGGATTTCGTGAGATTACTAATAGTAAAAGACCAATTACAAGCCCTGATGACTTGAAAGGACTTAGGGTTAGAGTTGTTGGAACACCTATCTTTTTTGATACCTATAATGCTTTAGGTGCAAGACCAATAAGTATGCCTTGGGGGTCAGCAATTAATGGATTTAAGCAAGGTGTAGTTGATGGTCAAGAAAACCCATTATTAGGTGTAGAGATTCCAGTTGAGATCTGGAATTATCATAGTTATATTACTTTATGGCATTATCTATTTGATCCCTTAGTAATTGGTATTAATAAAGAGGTTTGGGATAGTTTTGATAGTAAGACTCAAGAAATTATTGAAAAATCCGCTGAAGAAGCCTTAGAATATGAACAGATGTTAGCAAGGATGGGGCTTGATGATGGTACCGCATTAAATTATTTAAAAGAAAATAATGAAGAAAAGTTATTTTCTTTTGAAGATCCTATAAAATTTATTGAAAGCAAAGGAATGAATGTTAGTATCTTATCTTCAGAACAATATCAAGCATTTAAAGATAAGACACAGCCAGTAAGGGATAAATGGAGAAAAATAATTGGAGAAGAGTTATATCAAATTTTACTAGAAGATTTAGAAAAAAAATAATTATCAATATATAAGAGGTTTCTTTTTCTTATTAGTCTAGAAGGAAACCTCTTATATGATATTTAGGTAATAGAAGGAGGGAGTATTGCACATGAAATTAAAGAAATTAAAGAAATTAAAGAAATTAAACCTAAAGAATAATCTATCCTTCAAAGCTGTAGGAATTATAGTAGCTATATTAGTAGCTTCATTTTTAATCCTAGGATTAATAGTGAATAACTCTGTATCAAAGGAGCTAACTAAATTAGCTCAAGAAAAGAATGAGGAGAAAGCAGATGGATTAAAAAATCAAATAGAATCTTTCTTTAATAGAAACGCAGAAATAATAAAGTTGATCTCCCACCAAGACTCTGTTAAATATGCAAACGAATGGGCAGTAAAAGATTTATTTAAAAATTTGAAAGAAGATTACCCCTATTTTGTAAGGTTATACCTTGCTACAAACTTTGGTCAAAATTATTTTTATCCTGAAGACCAAAGACTAAATATCTCTAATAAGGGCTGGTATCAAGAGATTAAAGATAGAAAAGATATTATGTGGACTGATCTTCATTTAGATAAAGATATAAATAAGCCACTAATTACTTTAGTAGCTCCAGTAATTAATGATAATGGTGACTTTATAGGGGTTTTAGGTGTAGATATGTTATTAACCTCTATTCAGGAAATGGTAACTAATAAGTCAAATGGTCTAAGCTATGCTTATGTTATAGACAAAGATAATAGGATTATTGCTCACCCAAATAAAGAAATGGTTGAGGAAGGTTATGATGTGGGGCAGATAATAGATATGAATATCGTTAAGGCTAAAGAAAGAGGAAGTATTGGGTATTCATTTAAAGATAGAAAGGTAATGGGTTCTTATGTGTCATTACCTGTAATTGATGGAGTTATATTTGCCCAGGATTTAGTTGAAAAGGTTTATGAAAGTAAAGATAAGATTGGTAGAAAAATTTTAATAGTAGATATAGTTGTGCTAATTTTGGTAGCTATATTTATTTCCACCTTTATAAAGAGATATTTATTAGATTTTATTTCTCAGTTAATTGGGGTTATGAAGAAAGTAGCTAAAGGAGATTTGCAAGTAAGTATTGATTTTGAACGGAATGATGAAATAGGAGAACTAGCAAATGAATTTAATTCTATGGTTTATAATTTAAAGAAGATTGTGATAGATGTCTTGGAGGCTGCTAGTGATATTTCATCAACTAGTGAGGAATTATCTGCTTCTAGTCAAGAAGGTAATGCTACTATAGAGAATACTAGACAAATTATATCTGAAATATCAACAAGTATACAACAAATTTCTAGTAGTGTACAAGAGGTAACTTCTTTTTCTCAAGAAACTAGTTCCAAGACTGAAATAGGGAGTCGTAATATTAGAGATACAGTAAGTAGTATGAAAGAAATCAATCAAGTAGTAGAAGATACAGTAGAGGTTATTAATCAGCTAGATAATGATTCACAGATGATTGAGAAGGTTGTAGACTTAATTAATAATATAGCTGAACAGACTAACTTACTAGCACTTAATGCATCTATTGAAGCAGCTAGAGCTGGAGAGTATGGACGAGGTTTTGCAGTAGTAGCAGATGAGATTAGAGAGTTAGCAATAGAGACTAATAATGCAACATCTGACATTTCTAATTTAGTAGGAGAAATAAAGGGTAAGTCTGAATCTGCTTTAAAAGCTATTAATCAGGTTGAATTAAAAACTAAAAATGGACAAGCTACTATAGAGAGCACTGGAGAACTGTTTAAAGAGATTGAAGATTCTAGTGAGAATACATTTAATCATCTTCAACAGACAGCTGCTTCTAGTCAGGTTTTAGCAGATAATAGCGAAGAAATTATAAATATTACTGATGATATCAGTAATATGTCTGCAGAGGTTACCTATTCTTCACAAGAATTGGCTAATATGGCCCAGAAGTTACATGAATTAGTTGATAAATTTCAAATTTAAGCAGAAGTTTTTAATATCTTTATAAATAAAACCAAGCGGGAATGAAAATTCCCGCTTGGTTTTATTTATATTACTTAGCTTCCTTTAATGCTCTGTCATAGGTCTTTCTGTCTACCCATTCCTCTTTCTTCCCTTTATTCCACTGACTTACAGGTGTTAAGAATCCAACTACACGAGAATAAACCTCACATTTTTGACGTTTTTTATTTTGCATAGTCTGTCACCTCCTTTTAATTACGGATCTCTACTTTAGCCACATAAGGGGAGACTATCTCTTTAAATCTATTTAATTTATCAGGGGGGAAGGAACTTAGCTCTTTTAATTTTTCATCCAAAGTATTTATCGGTCTAAAGTTTTGAATAAAATAAAGTTTTGCCCCAGAGATTAATTTACCAATATCTTCAAATTCTTCCTCTGTATGTAGAGTAGGGACTACTGTAGTTCTAAACTCATAATCTATATTTGAATTTTTAATTAAGTCGATACTTTTCTTAACTTTATCTAAATCACACTGACCAGTTACTTTAGAGTATTTTTTCAGAGATGATTTGATATCCATTGCTATATAATCTAATAGATTCTCTTCAATCAACTCTGTAAGGATATCAGGGTTACTCCCGTTTGTATCAAGCTTGACCTTTAATCCTTTAGCTTTAAGCTCTCTGATAAAGTCTATCAGCCCTGTTTGTAGAGTAGGTTCTCCCCCAGTAATAGAGACCCCATCGATTAACTTCTTTCTCTTCTTTATAAAGCTCCAGAAATCTTCTAAAGTTAGATAAGAAGATTCCTGAAAGCTATTATCAATCAATGATGAATTGTGACAATAAGGGCATCTATAGTTACATCCTTGAGTAAATACTACAGTAGCAATATGCTCAGGATAATCGATTAAACTTGTCCGTTGCAATCCTGCTATCTTCATCCTAAAACAACCTTTCTAAGCACTCTGATCTTCTTTAAAATCCATTTCAGCATCACATTTAGGGCAATATTCATGCTCTCCATCTAAATACCCATGAATAGGGCAGACACTAAAGGTTGGAGTGATTGAGTAGTATGGTAATTCAAAGTTATCAGCAATATTCTTAACGAGCTTCTTCACAGATTGAATAGATGGCATCCTTTCACCTAGGAAACCATGGACAACTGTTCCACCAGTATATCTTTTCTGTAATTCATCTTGTAGCTCCAAACTTTCAAAGATATCATCGGTATAGCCTACAGGTAATTGTGTTGAGTTGGTATAGTATGGGTCTGCACCTTCATTTCTGACTCTATCTTCATTGGCACAGATGATATTATTACCAAACTTCTTTTTATCTAAGTTAGCGAAACGATAAGAGGTTCCTTCAGCAGGAGTAGCTTCTAAGTTATAGATATTGCCAGTATCCTCTTGATACTCTACTAGCTTATTACGCATAGCATCCATTACTCTAATAGAGAATTCTCTAGCTTCTGGGTGAGTAATATCCTTACCCATAAAGTTGATTACAGCTTCATTCATACCATTTAATCCGATAGTATTGAAATGGTTCTTCCAATACTCATCAAAACGCATCTTAACATTACGGAGGTAGAACTTGCTATAAGGATATAATCCTTTATCAGTTAATCTCTCTAATATCTTTCTCTTAATCTCTAAGCTCTCTTGAGCTAAATCCATTAAATCATAAGTACGTTTAATGAAATCTTCTTCACTTTCAGCTAGATAACCGATACGTGGCATATTTAAAGTTACAACACCGATACTTCCAGTCATCGGATTGGCACCAAATAATCCTCCACCACGTTTTCTAAGCTCAGTATTGTCGAGTCTAAGACGACAACACATACTTCTAACATCATCAGGCTTCATATCGGAGTTGACGAAGTTACTGAAATATGGAATACCATACTTTGCAGTCATCTCCCAGACTGGTTCTAGAATTTCATTGTCCCAGTCAAAGTCTTTAGTGATATTATAGGTTGGGATAGGGAAGCTGAATACTCTACCTTTAGAGTCACCTTCTAACATGATTTCAGCAAAGGCCTTATTTAACATATCCATCTCTGTTTGGAACTCTTTATAGGTCTTATTTTTAGCCTCTCCACCGATAATTACTGGTTCATCAGCTATAATGCTTGGACAGATTAAGTCCATAGTGATATTAGTAAAAGGTGTTTGGAAGCCTACTCTAGTAGGTACATTAAGGTTAAAGATAAACTCCTGCATAGCTTGTTTAACTTCGTCATAAGTTAAATCATCATATTTGATAAAAGGAGCTAAATATGTGTCAAAGCTTGAAAAAGCTTGGGCTCCAGCACTCTCTCCCTGTAAAGTATAGAAGAAGTTTACTGCTTGTAATAAAGCAGTTCTAAAATGTTTCGGTGGTTTACTCTCTACCTTAGTAGAAACTCCACCAAATCCATTAAGTAGCAAGTCCTTTAAATCCCAACCACAACAATAAACACTTAAATGGCTTAGATCATGGATATGCATGTCTCCTGACAGGTGCTTATCTCTAATCTCTTTAGGATAGATTTCTTGCAACCAATATTGTGCTGTAATTTCAGAAGCAATATGGTTATTTAATCCTTGTAAGGAATAACCCATATTACTATTCTCATTTACCTTCCAATCGCTTCGGTCTAAGTAATTATCTATAGTCTTAAGAGCATCAGTAAATAACTTTTCAGTATCTCGTAATTTTGCATGTTGTTCTCTATAAAGGATATATGCTTTAGCAATAGCGGCATAGCCTTTTTCAATTAGAATCTTCTCTACTAAGTCTTGTACCTGCTCTACTGTTGGAATACCATCTTCTTTAAAGAAAATCTTGAGGTAATCGACTACCTCTTGGCTGATTTCTTCTCCAATGATATCTGATTCTACTCCTACTGCCTTTGCTGCTCTACTAATCGCTTCTTTGATTTTTTCTTTCTTAAAAGGAACATTCTTTCCATTTCGTTTTTTTATGTACTTATTAACCATTAATTTACCTCCTATAACGTTGAATGACAATCCTAATTTTATCTTATTTAGATTTATCTGTCAACCTCTAAACAACAATATATAGTGACGATAAATAACTCACACACTACATATTGTGTCTTTATTAATATTATCTAAAAAATTCAATTTAATTCTTAGAACTTTTTTCTTAGGAAGGAGATTGAATCTAATAATTTTAAAAGAGAGTCAATTTGAGATTAACGTGAAAATTAAAATTTTAGTTACTCCTGTGTAGGATTGATAAAGGACGAAGGAGAGTAACTAGAATGAATCTAGTTTTTCTAATTTACTTTTAAAATTTTTTGAATAGCTATAAGTATCTTATTAAAATTATTAATTAATTTCTTATATATGTGAGAGATTAATTTTATTCTTACTTTTTATCAACTATTAAAGGCTCCTGTGTAATATAGAGCGACAAGGCTAATTTTATATCATCTACTTTTATATGTCAAACTCAACAAGGTCAAGATATAGTGTACTGAATCTATTATAGTACTATATATTGACCCTTATTATGATTATCTAAAGATTTCTATTTAATTCTTGTTATTTTTTTCTTATAAGAAATATATATTTAAGACTATTAATAGGTTCATAATTATAAAATTATAACTATTTATGTGATTAAAGGCAAAATAAGAAGTAGAGAATGAGAAAACTTCTTAGCTTATTTTCAATATATTGCTAAATTTATAATTTATGATATAATTAATAATAATTACTGATAATATAGTGGGGTGTTAAGATGGATAATGTGTTAATTGCTTTTTTACTAACATTATTTGCAGGGTTATCAACGGGAATTGGGAGTGCATTGGCTTTCTTTACTAAACGAACCAATACATCATTTCTAGCAACTTCTTTAGGGTTTTCAGCAGGAGTAATGATTTATGTTTCTTTTGTAGAGATAATAGTAAAGGCTAGGGAGTCCTTAACTTTAGCTTTGGGTGCAGAATTAGGAGAATGGGCAACAGTAGGTGCTTTCTTTTTAGGGGTGTTACTTATAGCTTTAATTGATAAATTAGTTCCAGAAGTGGAAAACCCCCATATTGCTAGGGATAAAGAAGATATTAAAAATTTACAGGAAGATAATCTTGGAGAAGAGAATGAATTATTAAGAATGGGAATATTTTCAGCATTAGCAATTGCTATACATAACTTTCCAGAAGGTTTAGCTACCTTTGCTTCAGCATTATCTGATCCAACTCTGGGAATATCTATTGCTATTGCTGTGGCGATACACAATATTCCAGAGGGAATCTCTGTTTCAGTTCCTGTCTATCATGCTACAGGGGATAGGAAGAAGGCGTTTATCTATTCATTTTTGTCAGGAGTAGCAGAACCATTGGGTGCAATTTTAGGCTATTTTGTATTTAGGTCTTTATTTAGTGATTTAACCTTTGGAATCTTGTTTGCAGTAGTAGCTGGGATTATGGTATTTATCTCTATAGATGAATTATTACCTACATCTCGTAAGTATGGTAAAGGTCATCAGGTTATTTATGGCTTTGTAGCGGGGATGGCAGTGATGGCATTGAGTTTATTATTATTTTAATTCATTATTTTGGATTGTACATACCACGACTTTGCATATAGTTAAAGATTCCCTCTCCATGTTCTTGTTCTTCCTTTTGGATATGGTTTAATACCTGTCGAGCTTCAGAGTTAGTAAATTCAAAGATTGTAGTATTATAAGTAGAAGATACATATTTTTCTGTCATTAACTGGTCAGTACAGAGCTTGTAATCAGTGGGATTTCCAGTCTGACCTTGGCTGATCTGTGGTTGATTGTTCTGCTGTTGATTTCCCTGATTTAGCTGTGAAATAGTACCATTTAATATCTGGCTAATAGGATCAAAGTGTTGTTGTTCTTGATCTGCATAATAACTAAATAGTGCTTTTAATTCTGGGTCTTGAGCTTGATTTGCATAGTCTTTATACTTTTGAATGCAAATCTCCTCATGGCTCTTTTGGTCTTCTAAAAGAGTTCTTTCTTTTTGGGTGAGTATAAGTGCCAAAATATCTCCTCCTTTATTAGTTTATTTTTTGTATCAATGGATTTTTTATTCTGATTTTAAATATTATCTACTCCTTGTATTTAACTGCTAGATAGAATCTAGAATAATAAAGAAGGAATGGGGCTTATTTTCTTGAATATGTAATTATCATGATCTATGATTAATAAATAAAATTTATCCCCTTCTTTTTTTATCCTACTTTTCTATAAAAAATTAGGAGTTTTTTTTATATTAGAATTAATTTACTTATTTTTAAATTTATTAGTAGCAATTAGGAGGGAAATTATTGAAGTTAAAGTATGATTTAGCTATTATATTATTGGTAATATTTGTAGTAGTCTTGTTTAGTAATAAATCTTATGGAGAAGAATATCAAGAAGTTTATTTCCGTGGTAAGGTTATTCAAGTAGATAACCTTGGTTCAGGTGAGGATGGAATGTCATTAGAACAGAAATCACAGGTACTAATAACAAGTGGAGAGTATAAAGGAAGAAAGATTGAAATAAATAGTCTTTATAAAGAGAATCATCCCTATATGAATTTAAAGGTAGAAGAAGGAATGAAGGTTCTCTTAGTAACTAATGAAGCAGATGATGAGTTAGGTGAGGTCTATTTACATGATGTAATAAGGGATTATGGTGTTTATTATTTGCTTGTGATTTTTGCATTACTCTTATTGATAATTGGTAGGGGGCAAGGGTTAAAGACGATTATTACTCTAGTATTTACAGGAATAATAATCGTGAAGATGATGCTCCCTCTACTTTTACAAGGGAAGGATCCAATTTTTGTAGCGGTTATGTCAGCTATTGTGATTATTGTACCTACTCTATTAATTATTGGTGGATTCAACTCTAAATCTATTGCTTCAATTATAGGAACAGGCTTTGGTGTAATAACATCTGGTATTTTGGCATTATGGATAGGCAAAATCTCTTATTTGACAGGATTTAGTAGTGAAGAGTCTAAAATATTAATTTATATGGATAATAATATAAATATTAGGGGACTATTATTTGCGGGAATTATTATAGGTTCCTTGGGAGCAATAACTGATGTCTGCATGTCTATCTCATCAGCTATATTTGAAATTAAGCAATTAAATAAATCTTTAGGATATACTGAGATGTTCCAAGCTGGATTGAATGTTGGACGAGATATTATGGGAACGATGTCTAATACCTTATTGTTGGCTTATGTTGGTGGATCTATACCTTTATTATTGGTTCTGTTAGAGGCAGAGTTGCCTTGGATTAGGATTATTAATATGGATGTTATTGTAACAGAATTTGTAAGTGGACTTGCTGGTAGTATAGGACTAATTATTGCTATTCCAGTAACAGCTTTTTTTGCTGCGGTATTAATGTGGTTGGATAACTGATAAAATTATTTTGAATAGATAGTTAACAATATATATTATTTATTATAATAAAATGAAAGAGCAAGTAATTTAAGCAATTAGATTAAAGCATACCACAATTAACTATAATATATAGCTTTATTATAGGTAGATTGTTTGCGAAAGCTAAAAATAAATGGTAAAATTAAATGTAATAAACCAAGTAGGAAGGTAGGAAAACATATGTTTAAAAAGAATAGAACACTTGGAATAATTTTAATATTATTCATGTTAGTCACTGCTGGAAGTGTGGGATTTTTCTTCCATAAAGCCCAAGCAAATCAAGTAAGTGAACTGGATATGTTTAAAAAATTATTTGTAATAGTAGATTTAGTGAAAAGAAGTTATGTTGAAGAAACAGATATAAATACATTGCTAACGGGTGCTATTGATGGGATGCTGGAGAGTTTAGATGACCCTTATACTGTTTATCTACCACCACGTGATTTTAAGAATATGCAAGAAGAGTTTGATGGTAAATATGGTGGGATTGGAATAGTTATTACTATGAAGGAGAAACAATTAACTGTGGTCTCTCCAATAACAGGAACCCCTGGAGAACGTGTTGGCTTACAAGGTGGAGATATGATTATGGCTATTGATGGTGTATCAACTAAGGATATGCCCATGGATGATGCTGTAGGGATGATGAAGGGTAAGCCTGGTACAGAGGTAACCTTAACTATTAAGAGAAAAGCAGAGGAAGAATCTGTAGATGAGACTAAAGAGTTTGATATAGATATTGTTCGAGAAGAGATAGAGCTTTCTTATGTTGAATCTGAGATGAAGACAGACAAGATTGGTTACATTCGTTTATCTCAATTTATTGATGGTGTAGGAGAAGAGATTGCTACTGAGATTGAAAAGCTACATAAAAAAGGAGCTAAAGCTTATATTCTTGACTTAAGAAATAATCCAGGAGGATTATTGGGTGAAGCTTCTAAGGTAGCAAGTAACTTTATTGATAAAGGGTATGTCGTTCATGTCAAAGAACGCCAAGGAGAGAAGACATCTATTCCTGTTTATAGTCGAATTACAGCAATAGATGATCCATTAGTAATACTTGTAAATGGAGGGAGTGCTAGTGCTTCTGAAATTGTAACTGGAGCTATTCAGGATAATCAACGAGGGGTTATTGTGGGAGAAAAGACCTTTGGCAAAGGTGTAGTACAGAGTGTAATACCATTGTCTGATGGTTCTGCTGTGAAGTTGACTACTGCTAAATACTATACTCCAAAGGATAGATTTATCCATCATCAGGGAATTGAGCCTGATGTCGAAGTTAAGTATAATCCTGATACTGAAGCAGATGAGCAATTAGATGAAGCGATTAAGATATTGGAGGGTAAATTAAATTAGAGAGGACTTTTCTAATGATGAGAGATAAGGTGTTGGTTGTTTTTTTTAGTCTGACTCTATTATTGTTACTTACATCTTGTAGTCAAGATACTGAGCCAGTAGTCAACCAAGATAAGGTAACAATGGGTCAAGATCCAGTGGCTGAAAATATAGAGATAGATTATAGTAATACAATAGATGATTATAATAATTATATAGATAGTCTTTTAGAAGAATTAGAATTAAATGATGAAGAGTTTATTGTTCAAACATCAGAAGAGAAGAAAGATAGAAAGGTAGATGAGTATCATTTTACTTGGACATATAACTACCGTGAGTTAGAGATCCCGCTCTTTGGGAATAAACTCAGATTATTAGAGACTATTAAAGATGAAATTGTTCATAGATTGGAAGAGAAATTTGCGATAGTAGAGGTAGATTGGGTAGAGGAAGAAAAGCAAGAGTTAGATATTAAACTTGCTTTTAAACCTCAGTCTAAAGGTGAGAAGATAGTCACCCATCAGCTTAAATTGGTTCAAGCTAAGCCCAAGGCAAAGTTGGCAATTATATTAGATGATTGGGGCTTTAACCGTAAAGGGACTAAAGAGATGTTGAGTATTAACCGACCTTTGACGATGGCTGTTTTACCTTTTAGACCCTATTCTCAAAAGGATGCTAAATTGATTAAAGAAGCGGGATTTGAGATGACTCTACATCAACCATTAGAGCCGACCAGTCCAGAGGTAGATCCTGGTGAAGGGGCTATTTATACTACTATGAATAGTGAAGAGATTAAAGAAACTTTAGAAGAAAATTTAGCTAGCTTACCTGATATATCAGGTATTAACCATCATATGGGTTCTAAGGGTTCAGCTGATAGCCATGTAATGACAGAGATTATGAATGTATTAAGAGAAACAGATTTATTTTATGTAGATAGTAGTACCTCTCATAAGTCAGTTGCTTTTAAAACTGCTCAAGAGTATGGGGTTCCAACAGCAGCAAACTATCTTTTTATAGATAATGTTGATGAGAAAGAGGCTGTTGAGAAGATGTTACTTCGTTTAGCAAAAGTAGCCTTAAAAAGGAAAGAATTAGTGATTATTGGGCATATAAGGATGAATACTGCTTTAGCGCTTCAAGAGGTAATCCCTACTATCGAAGAAATGGGAGTTAAATTGGTTTATGCTTCTGAGTTAGTTGAATAAGTATAAGTTGTAATTTTAGAAGAGAAGAGCACCTGCTGTTGTGGGTGCTTTTTCAGTTTTTAATTGTTTACTCTACTAATTATAATTTGAGATATGTGTGATGATAGATAATAGGGTATTGCGACATTTTCGTGTCAGTTGACAGTGTATGGTAAACAGTGGACAGTTAAGTCTTTAAAAACGGAAAAAATTTCTGTTTGAACGAAGCAAAGATTGATCTAAAATTTAGAGTTTAATTGGATTTTAATTAGAGAACCGGATTAATGATAATGGTTAGTATTTTGATTGCTGAGTGAGTGGGCTCTGCCACGGAGAGTCTTGATCGGGTTCTCACCACAAAGGGTTTGCTTTTTAAACCCGTAGGTTAGACTCGTAGGATATTTTTTCCTAGACTTTTTAGTGACTTTTGCGGCGATGGCAAAAGTTATTCGGGAAAAAGCTGATAAGCTTTCCCGAAATATATCTTAATAATTTTGTTAACTTTTTAAAAAGTAAAGTGTCGCAATATTTATCTATAGTATTAATTTATTTACTAGTAAGAATATAATAATACTATTGTACATTGACCATTATTAAAAGATGAGGTGAATATCATGTCTGAATTTAAATTAGTTTCTAAATATTCTCCGAAAGGGGACCAACCAGCAGCGATTGAAAAATTAGCTAAAGGGATAAAAGATGGTATGAAGGAGCAAACTCTGTTAGGGGTAACTGGCTCAGGTAAGACCTTTACTATAGCAAATGTAATTGAGAAGGTACAGAAGCCTACCTTAGTAATTGCCCATAATAAGACTTTGGCTGCTCAATTATGTAGTGAGTTTATGGAGTTCTTTCCTGAGAATAAGGTGGGTTATTTTGTTAGTTACTATGACTATTATCAACCAGAGGCCTATGTTCCTCAGACCGATACTTACATAGAGAAGGATTCTTCTATTAATGAAGAGGTTGATAAGATGAGATTAGCAGCTACTAGTGCTTTATTTGAGCGGGAAGATGTGATTATTGTATCTAGTGTATCTTGTATCTATGGATTAGGTAATCCAGCAGATTATTTAGATTTGACCTGCCATCTAAAGCAAGGTATGATTAAGGATCGTAGTGATATCATTAGAGAGCTGATAGGTATTCAGTATAAGAGAAATCAGATTGATTTTGCACGGGGAACCTTTAGAGTTAATGGTGATGTGATCGAGATAATTCCTGCTTATGAAGATAAGGCATATCGAGTTGAACTTTTTGGCGATGAGATTGATCAGATTAAAGAGATAAATACTTTAACTGGGGAGATCTTGGGGACACTAGATGAATTAACTATTTATCCAGCCAGCCACTTTGTTACACCAGAAGATAAGATAGAGCGGGCTTTAAAGGAGATTGAAGAGGAGTTGGAAGAGAGGCTTGACTATTTAAGAAGTCAAGGCAAGTTATTAGAGGCTCAGAGGCTAGAAGAGAGGACTAAATATGATATGGAGATGTTAGCTGAAGTTGGCTTCTGTTCAGGGATAGAGAACTATTCTCGTCTGTTAGAAGGAAGAGCAGTAGGAAGTCGACCACAGACCTTAATTGATTATTTCCCCGATGATTTTTTATTAGTAATCGATGAATCCCATAAGACAATACCTCAGATTGGGGGAATGTATGCAGGAGACCGTTCTAGAAAAGAAAAGCTGGTAGAGTATGGTTTTAGGTTACCTTCTGCCTTAGATAATAGACCCTTACAGTTTAATGAATTTGAGAGTTTGATCAATCAGGCTATCTATATCTCTGCTACACCAGCTGATTATGAGTTAGAGCATAGTGAGCAGGTTGTAGAGCAGATTGTTCGTCCAACTGGATTAATAGACCCAGAGGTTGAAGTCAGACCTATCAAGAATCAAATTGATAATTTATTAGATGAAATTCATCAGGTAATTGATAATGGTGAAAGGATTTTGGTAACCACCTTGACTAAGAAGATGGCAGAGGATTTGACTGTTTATCTGGAGCGAGCAGGGATTAAGGTTAGATATCTCCACTCTGATATAGATACTATTGAAAGGCTAGAGATTATTAGAGATTTACGTTTAGGTAAGTTTGATGTTCTAGTAGGGATTAACCTATTAAGGGAAGGTCTAGACATTCCTGAGGTATCCTTAGTAGCTATCTTAGATGCTGATAAGGAAGGGTTCTTACGGTCTAATCGTTCTCTCATCCAGACAATTGGACGGGCTGCTCGTAATGCTAATGGTAAGGTAATCATGTATGCTGATAAGATGACAGATTCGATGAAGGAAGCTATTGATGAGACCAATCGTCGTCGCAAATTACAGATGGAATTTAATCAAGAGCATGGAATCATACCTCAGACTATTAAAAAAGAGGTTAGAGAAGTACTCCGACCTGTGGATATGATAGCAGAGACTAGAGAAGAGTATAAGGTTGATGAAGAAGAATTAGAGGAGATGTCAGAGGCAGAAATCTTAAGAGAGATTGCTGAATTAGAAGAAGAGATGGAGGAAGCAGCGGCGAATCTAGAATTTGAATTAGCAGCACAAATTAGAGATGAGATTGAAGAGTTAAGAACTAAATTATAAAGCCTACCATATGTTTTAATAGGATAGAGAAGAATTCTTCTCTATCCTATCTTAAGTTAAATTATCGATCTTTCTAATCTCTTAATCACAAATTTGTTAGATTACTTCTCTTATCATCTTTTATCTGGTTTTAATTAATTGTATAATAATATGTAGAGGTGAAATTAATAATTTAAATTTCTAATTAATATAAATTGATAGAAGATTAGTTAAAAATTAATTAAAGCTTGATTAAAATTTAATTAAAAAGAAGGAATTATCATAATTTTTAGCTAAGTAAGATTAGAGTGATAAAATTACATAAGTGAAATTATTAAGGAACTGTGAAGTATAACCTGTATTTGGTCACCTAAGGGTTATATGGAGTTAATGGTGAAACCACCCTATATTATTTCTTATAATATAGGGTTTTATATTTTTGATTATAATTTAATCTTTGGATGGAGGTTGGATAATAAAATGACCGAGTGGAATAGTGAGTTAGAACTTGGGTATCCCAAAATAGATAATCATCACAGGATATTTTTGAAAACAATAAATAAATTTCTTCAAAAACTGAATCAAGGGGTAGATTTAAAGGTAGATTTAGAGACTTTATTATATTTCTTAACTGATTATGTAGAGACTCATTTTATTGAAGAAGAGCAAATTTTAAAGAAAATTAACTATTTTAATTATAGTAAGCATAAGCAAGCACATCAACGTTTAAAAGAGAATTTGGGGAAATTGAAAAGAAAGTATTGGGAATTAGTGCAGGATAGCTCCGATCTTTTTTTAATTAAATTGTTTATAACCAATTTAAAAGAAGATTTGATTAATAAATTGGTAGCTCATATGAAAGAAGAAGATAGTGATATAATCATTAAGGTAGAAGAAGCTTTATAAGTATAGGTGATTCTATTTTTAAAAGTATTATATAAAGTTTAGTAGCAGGTATTCAATTTTGAATATTTATCTGATTTAGAGTCAAAGTATCTTGAGGATAGATTATTAATTTATAGAATAAAAGAACAAGTAACTGCTATTTTAGACAGCGACTTGTTCTTTGTTACATTCTTCACAATATTGATAATAATTATAGGGCTTAGTCATAATATTGTTGAAGTAGGAACATGTCTTTACTGATTTACAGTCTTTGCAATCTTTTATTTTATCTCTTTTTTTATGTTACTCCTTATTTAGTAATTTTTTTCACATTGATAGTAAAAATAAAAATATATAGTGATAATCTTTTATCATTTGTAATCTTAGGTTAACTCGGACTTAATAAAGATATTTTTTATTCTAAATAATGATAGGTTTAAGGACTATATAAAGATAATTATAAAATAAGAGGAGATTAGAATGAAATATATAATAGTATAAAGGTTGGCAAATAGATATTTTATAAATTTTCTCTTCTATGTGAGTCAATTCACAGAACTACTAGTGGAAAGAGATTATAATTTAATTAAGCTAAGAGTTAGAGATTAATGGCTGAGGTCTTTATATATAGTAATCAGTAACGAATAATGAGTAGAAAAATACTAAGGGGGAGATTTAAATGGCTAAAAGACAGATTATTAAGATTAATGAAGATAAATGTAATGGATGTGGATTATGTGTAACAGGATGCCATGAAGGGGCTTTACAGATCGTTAATGGCAAGGCTAAGTTGGTAAATGAGAGTTTTTGTGATGGATTTGGCGACTGTATTGGAGAGTGTCCTACTGGAGCATTGGTAATTGAAGAGCGAGAGGCTAAGGAGTTTGACTTGGATGCAACAGCAGAGCATGTTAGAGCTTTAAGAGGTGATGAGGCAGTGGAAGAGATGATGAAGGCTCAAGAGATACATGAAGTTAAAGAGGAAACTCCAAAGCATAGTCATGGTGGAGGATGTCCAGGCAGTAGAATGAGAGTAATGAAAAAACCTAGTGGTGGCTGTCCAGGAAGTCAGGCTAAGAGTTTGAAGAAGAATGATAATAATGGAGATTCTGATGTAGAGGTTCAATCAACATTGCAACAATGGCCTGTACAGATTAGCTTATTATCACCATTTGCACCATACTTCAAGAATGCGGATCTATTGATTACAGCAGACTGTGTACCTTTTGCTTATGGAAATTATCACCGTAAGCTATTAAAAGGAAAGGCAGTAGCAATTGGCTGTCCGAAGCTAGATGATGGCGAGGCTTATGTAGATAAATTAGCAACAATTATTGCTAATAATGATTTAAATAGTATTACTGTAGCTAGAATGGAAGTGCCTTGCTGTGGTGGAATGGTAAGAATTACAGAAGAGGCAGTTAAGAGATCAGGAGTAGATATAGAGGTTGAGATTGTAACTATTGGAATTGATGGGGAGCTTAAATAATTGAAAAACTATATTCTTAAACAGGCTGAGAAGCCTGTTTTTGCTTATATATAATTATGTTTGTAATTGTTTGACAAGAAGCAAAAAAGTAGTAAAATCAATAATGAACAATGAACAGTGTTCATAGTAGGTAGAAAATGCAGTATCAAAAAGAAGAGATCAGAGGTGCAATCTTAAAAGCAGCTAAGAATGAATTTGCTAAACATGGTTATCATCAGGCTCCTATTAGGCAGATGTTTTAGCAAGTAATATTTACAATTACTTTGGAAGTAAGGATGAAATTTTTAAAGAAGTAATAAGCCCTATTTTAAATAAGATTAGAAAAGCTAAGAATTTCATTCAAGAACATGAATTTAATAAAAGTCCAGAAGAGAGTTTGAGTTTAGAGGAACATTTAATATGATGTTAGTTTCTACTGATTTTGTTGAAGATAACAGAGAACTACTTAATTTATTATTATTTAAAGCACATGGTTCTTCTTTAGAGAATTATGGAGAAGAGCTGATTGAGTGGCATACAGATAGATGGTATTCTTATATTGAAAAAAATGATATGGTTTCTCTAGGTAAATTCATAATTCGTAATATTATAGCTGTTTTTTATAATTTAATTAAGGAAATTTTATTACATGATATTAGAGGTCAAGAATTGAAGCAGGCGGCTATGGAGATGATGACCTTTTTTTATAGTGTTTGGAATGGATTAATAGAGTGGAAGAAAGATAATAATTAATTTTTTATAAATAAAAAGGAACGGTGTTTATTTTTAATTAAAGATAATTGACTTTATTTAATAACCTATAAAGAATAAATTTTTTATAATCAAAAATGAATAATGTTCTTAAAAGGAGGGCTTGTGAAGCTAACAGATAAGGTTATCTTTATTACTAAAGGAGGTTTAGGACTAGGATTAGACTTGCTAAAAGTTTTATTATTAAACTGACTATTTTAATCGTCAGTTTTTATTTTACTTTATAATATAAAAATATAACGCGTTGTGCTAGTTAAATTTAAATAGAAAAACCCCAGCAAAAGATGTTATCCTATAATAAATACAACCAATATTTAAAATAGGAGGATAACATATGCTGGAGTCCAATAACTATTATACCATAGAAATTGAAAATTTAAGAGACTTTATTACTATTATTTATGTTATAATTGATGACATTTATCAAGAAGTAACCCCAACACATATTAAAGAACGCCGTAATATTGATAAAGCAATCCTTTCTGATAGTGAGATAATTACTATCAGTATTGTAG